>CAZHGO010000010.1:0-2963 GCA_964532185.1 uncultured Candidatus Saccharibacteria bacterium
CATTATCGCCCTTATCACCTGGATTGTCGTCCGCGTCAAATCCCGCAAAGCCACCCCAGAAACCGCCTAACCCACCCCAGGCAAAACCCAAAAAAATAGCACCACCCCGGTGCTATTTTTATTTATCCCTATAATGTGATCCACATTGTGCTATCATAATTACACCATCTTTTATTTTGTATACTATTCGATTTTTAGAATCTATCCTCCTACTCCAATAACCAGACAAATCCCCTTTCAATGCTTCTGGCTTACCTATACCAATATATCCGTTACGATCTATATCCTTTATAATTTTTAATATTTTCTTAAAAGTTCTCTTGTTCTTCTCTTCCCAATAGATAAATTCATCCCATGCCACGTCAGACCAGGATTTTATCATAAATATTCCTCCAAATTATGAATCTCTCCACCAGTAGATTCTAACTGAGCGATGGATTCCCTAAGTCTCGCCTGATTCTCTTCACTCCAGAATGGATCTTTTTCCTTTCGCTTCTTAGTAGTTACTTCAAACGGTAGAGATTGATTTTTAACCGTATCCTTCGCAAACATGCAAAAAGCCGTAGTCATAGACATTCCTACGTTCTCGCAAAATTTACTAAAATTCGCTTTTAACTCCTCATCCATTCTTATATTTATAGTAGTCTGTGCCATATATTCTCCTTATATATACATTGTATATCATATTATATACAATGTCAACATCATTTTATTATTACCATCAGATGACAACATTTTCAGTTGGTGACAATTTGTCAGCAACTGGTTACATTTTGTCACCAGTTCACTGTTTCAAATGCCTAGAAATCCACCTCAAGAATTCATCATAATTATTATAAGCCGGGGCATCTTCATCTTCATCCGCCCTTAAATAGCCAATCACCTTACCATTAGAAATCACCGCCACCGAAGGGTAATATTTGACAAAATCATAAAGAGATGTCTTTTTTACATCACTATACATCATCTTAAACACCTTAAAACCTCTAGAGATCGCAAAATCTCGTACAAACCCTTCCAATCTGTCCGCCGTCGTGCACCCATCTTGATCCACTAGCACTATAAACGATTTTTTCTCATCAATCAAATTATCATATTCAGCAGGCGAAAGTTCTATATATTCCCCATCGCAATTCTCCCCACACAGATATTTCGCCGAAATCTCCGCTCTAGGACTATTAAATACCCCACTCACCGCCAAAATAAACCCTACCGACCCCAAGACCACTAACAAAAGCCCCGCAATCAGTTGCCAAGATTTCCAATTTCTCATTATTTCCTCGTCAGAGTATAAAGATTAATATCGTGATATGGTACTTTATAAAAATCATACACCGTTTTGCCGGCCGAATTTGTGCGTTTCACCTCTACATTATTAGACCCATTATAATACCAATAGCCACCTACATTATAAATCTTATTAGCGTCCCAACCAAGCGCCACCAGCATCTCTTTCATCATCCCGGCATAACCCCCACCACCGCACATCAAGAAAATCGTCTTATCTTTAGGAAATAGCGCCTCCAAAATATCCATCGATTCTTCGTAATTAGCCTTATAAGACCCGTTGATATTAGTAAACAAAGTATCTCCCGAAAAAGTCTCCCCCACTGCCTCCGGCAGGCCTGTCACATTCACGATATAAGGTAGCGGCACCACCTCAAATCCATTCACAAACCCCGAAAGATACGAATCTCCCCCAATTGTCTCATATTCAGCTGGGTCTTTTAACATCCTCATATCCCGATACACCGCATCAGACCTGCCCAAATATTGATCAATATTAGATTCATTAATATTCTTATCAATCCCCAGTTCCCCCCGTTGCCCACTAGAAACCTCTGGCTTGGGCAAGCTAGCAAGACCAGTATTCGGCAAAGCATATCTCCCCAACAAAAAAGCGCCAATTATCAAAACAATCGCGCCAGAAACAATCAACCAAATATATTTTTTCATATTACCTCCACTTTACCCTATTATAACACAGGTTCGTTCGGACAGGTAGCCAAAATCTTAGAAATTGCGGTTTTTTCTGCCTCTGTCACCCATAATTTATATTTATATTTTACGGACACTTGTCTAGCTACATAGGCACAGCGGAATTTCTTATTGGCAGGCAGCCACGTCGCCGCATCGCCATCGGATTTACCCTGATTAGCACTCGCATCCACCGCCAATAAATTCAAGGGATCCGTCGCCATCTCATATCTCACCGATTTATCCATATACTGCGCCCCTTTTTGCCACGCATCAGAGAGCGCCACCACGTGATCTATCTGTATCCCCTTAGAAATCTCCTCTCGAGAATGGAAAACCAAATGCTCCCCTGTATAAGGCTCGTCAAACTCCCCCGCCACCACATTACAGCCGTCCAAAACCGCCGTATCCCCAAATTCCCGCTTAATGATTCTCTGCCTTAAGTTGCATCCATCCACCGTCGGCCAATTATTATAAAATTCCTCTCGAGAATATCCGGTTTTTGGCGCCCGACCTTTCACTTCCAAAAGCTCCAGCACATTAATCGCCAAATCTTTTCTATCTCTATCTATACACCCCTGAGAATCAGCCGATTCAGCCCCAACACCATTCTCATCACAATAAACTATCCCGCTCTCCGCCCCTGTATTTTCCACCTTAGTGAAAACTTGCTCAAAGCTCGCCGGATTCAGCACCAACCACAAAACCACCGCTACCAGCGCGCCCAGAACCACCCCAATTCTTCTCCACATCAAACTTTTCACTAATCACATTATACCATTTATAGAGTATAATATAAATATGACAAAATCTAACAAACCCCTAATTTGGTTTGGCATTGCCGGCGTAGTTTTACTTGCTATCGCTGTTGCAATTATAATCAATTTTACCTTCATCAAAGATTTTTTCACCGGCCTAACCTATCGCCCCACCAATGAAATGAGTAGAATTCGCACCGATTTAAATCTCACCGACAAAGGCACGCT
>CAZHGO010000010.1:3063-4822 GCA_964532185.1 uncultured Candidatus Saccharibacteria bacterium
CGAAGAAATCGACCTTTATCAAGATGACCAAAAAAAGGAAGAAATCTATGTCCGCGCCGGCACCGAAATTCACAACCTCCCAGACGAATTAGAAAAACACTACGCCCAAATCTTCAAAAACCAAGACCAAATCGCCGGTTATTATCAAAGTTACATCACTGTTTTTAGAGAAATCGAGCAAAATCTCGAAACTTTACTCAAAAAAGCCCAAGACCTAGAAACCGCAATCACCACCAAAACCGCCGAATACGAATCCAGCGCCGCCATCCTTAATCAAGAAGTCCAAGAGTTCAATAATTGTGCCAACACCGCCAATTGTTTTACCTCTAGATGGGCCTTCAACAGCCAACGTAACACCTTGCTAGCTCGTCAAAACGAACTAGAAAATCTTTACAACGAGATCAACCAACTCATCTCCGATTACAACACCACCGCCACCGAATATAACGAAAACCTGCTTCACGGTCAAGCTCTCAATATGGCTATCAATTCCGCCGAAAAGACCGACCAGCTCTAATTATCCCGCCCTAGTAATTTTGGCTCTCTTAATTTCGGCAGATTTAGAGACTGCCTCACGGTAAATTTTCTTAAAACGTCTATCTTTCAAAAATCTCATCATGCCCCAGATCAACACTCCTATAAATGATACAGCCCCAATCGCAATAATTATTATAATAGTAGTTCTCTTCACGCTTTCGAGAGTTTCGGGATCTATGGTTTTTGGCACTATTATCTCTATATCATCTTCCAAATTCTCCTCAGACTTTTCTTGTACTTCTTCAGTTACCACTTCAATCATTTCCTCCACCAAGATAGGCTCCGTTTCCACCACTTCACCTTGCTCATTTATTTCCGGCTCAATCGTCGCAGCCCGCGCAGAAACATAAGTATAGCCAGCACCCGATACAGATGCCGACGTATAAATGGGCGTAGTATTATGTACGGTATTAGACGTAACAGGGGTAGACGTAGAATCAGAAACTGGATCCACAATCACACCGCTCCATTCAATAGCACCATTATATTCGTCACCTTGCTCACTGCCCTGTCCTCCATCGTGCTCACTTTCATCCAAATTCCCTTCATTAGAGTTGCCACCGTTAGAATCATCATTAGAGCCATTTTCGCCAGCCCCACTCTCGCCAGATTCAGCCTCCTCGGAAGAGCCAACTTCGCTAGAATCACCTTCTTCACTCTCCGCATAAACCGGAACAAACGAAAAAATCCCCAAAATTAAGGCCAAACCAGCCAACACACTCCAAATTCCCTTCAAACTCTTCATAACTCCTACCCTAATTATACCACACTTTTGACAAAAAAGCAAGAGAAGTATCAGACCACCTCATCACAAAATAAAAAATGCCCGGGTCTTACACCCGGGCGAAGAGATAATGTCATTAAGGTTTATTAGAGATAAATCCAATAGACCCACTACGAGTCTTAACATTATAGTAAGCCTCGAATCTATATGGATACATCTTCCCTAGTATATCCACATCAGCCCTGCAATAGCCAACAATATTAAAACTATCGCCTGAGCCATCTTCATGTTGAATGCCAACCACTTTGACATCCGCCATGCGCATCATAATATTCGCGCGCCCAGGATCATCTTTCGGTTTTGTGTAACCCACAACTACCGAAAACTCCACCAGCACACTAACTGATTTGTCATACGCATATTTACACGCATCAAATAGCAAATCCCTGTTAGGACCACCAATAATGTCATACAAATCTTTTCTGGTATTCATACAAA
>CAZHGO010000010.1:4922-15322 GCA_964532185.1 uncultured Candidatus Saccharibacteria bacterium
TCCCTGTTAGGACCACCAATAATGTCATACAAATCTTTTCTGGTATTCATACAAACACCTCCTTTTAAAGAACTACCCTTTATATACATAAAAGGCACCAACATAACCCACCATTAGGCTAATACCCTAATTATACCACACTTTGCCAAAAATGTCAATCTACGCTATAATTATAGATATGAATTTAAAGATAGGAATCTTGTATTTTTAAACCAACCTAATTTTTATATCCCGTTTACCATCAAAATCCATCTCTCAAAACTAAAAAACGAAAAAAACATAATTAAAATTAATCGATAATTATGCTATCATAAAAATATGAAAAATATGAAAATTAAGAATAAAGCACTATATACTACCTTCACTATATTTTTCAGTATTATATTTTGTATCTTTAAGCTCTTCAACTTTGGCTTGCTATCCATAATGGCTTTTAATCCGATAATAGTATATATAATATTTTACACAATCTACGGTTGCACATTTGCTAAAACAGAAAATAAAACCAAAAATAATTATTGTTTCTTTTGGCTAATTAGCTTTTTCTTTTTGTTGTCTGGATTATTATTCGCCGATTTCGGGGACTACGGACCAACTTCGCAAATTATTAAATGTATACCTTATAATATTTCGTTAAATCTTTCTCTGTTTTCTGCATTAGCTACTATTGTATTGATGATTATTTCTGTAGTACTCAAAAAACGACAAAAACAATCAAGCAAACACTAAAGAACGCGCCATTACCTTATTTGTATAGTTATGCTATAATTAAATCTATAATAACAGATAGAAAGGTTGGTTTTGAATTTAAAGATCGGAATCGTCGGTTTACCGAATGTTGGTAAATCCACATTATTTAATGCACTTACAAACGCTGGCGCGCTTGCCGCCAACTATCCTTTTGCTACCATCGAGCCAAACGTCGGTATCGTCCCTGTTCCAGATGAAAGGTTAGAGGTTCTAGCCAAAATGTACGAAACGGACAAAGTCGTCCCCGCCACGGTAGAATTCGTCGACATCGCCGGTCTCGTTGCTGGTGCTTCTAAGGGTGAAGGCCTCGGCAACAAATTCCTCGCCCACATCAGAGAATGCCAAGCTATCTGTCATGTCGTAAGAGCCTTCATTAATGACGACATCGTCAGAGCCGATCAAAAGCCCGAAGAAGACATTTTGAAACAAGCCAAAGACGATATCGATATTATCAACTTAGAACTAGAGCTCGCCGACGAAGAAACCAAAGCCAAAATCGCCGCCAAAAGAAAAAAGGACCCACAAGACGAAAATATTCCTTACCTCACCGACAAACCTGTAATTTATATGTTTAACGTTGATGAAAACGGCCTCACCGACAAAGAGTTACAAGCCAAATTAAAAGACCTAGTAGCACCATCAAAAGCCATTTTTGTCAATGCTAAACTCGAAGAAGAAATGTCTGGTATGGACCGAAACGAGAGAAAAGAATTCCTCGAAAGCTATGGCGTAAAAGACGACGCCTTAGGCGAATTAATCCGTGCCGCTTACGAAACCCTCGGTCTCCAATCCTTCCTCACCGCCGGCAAAAAGGAATGTCGCGCTTGGACCATCAAAAAAGGCGCTACCGCCCCAGAGGCAGCTGGCACCATTCACACCGATTTTGAACGTGGTTTTATCGCCGCCAACATCTGTAATTTCAAAGACCTCAAAGAACTCGGTAGCGAACAAGCGGTGAGAGCCGCCGGCAAACTCCGGACTGAAGGCAAAACCTACGTCATGCAAGATGGCGATGTGGTAGAATTTAAATTCAATGTATAACCACAAAATCCAGTACTCGATAATCCCCATCTACCAAGGCTACTGCAAGTAGCGGATCATATTTTTTATATTCCGGTCGAACCTTCAAAAACATTCCCACTGCAAATTTCATTTTTTCTAGTTTTTTCTTATCAACTGCACCAAAACCACCACCAAAATCTGCACTTTTCCGCGTCTTTACCTCAATAAAATACAAATTAGAGCCACAAACAGACACAATATCAATTTCACAAAACTTCGTCTTAAAATTTCGCGCTCGCACCTCGTGTCCTTTTTCTCGCAAATATTCGCATACTGCATCTTCCCCCTTAGCGCCTATATTTGTTGTATTTTTTACAGCATTATCAGAGGCCCGTTCAAATCCCACTATACTCTTGATCGGCTCAAAACTCTTTCTATGCTCTGGTGAGATCCCCAGCTCAGAAATCGCCGCCATATGCTTGGCCGTCCCATAGCCTACATGAGAAGAAAAACCATACCCCGGATATTTAGAATCCAATTCATACATATAATGATCCCTCGCTACTTTCGCGATAATCGACGCCGCCGAAACTTCCTTTACTAAATCATCCGCTTTTGGCATTGTTGTCACAAAATTCTCCAAATTAGTACCCTTAAGAAAATTCACTTTCCCGTCAATCACAATTTCCGAAAATTTTACGTGAAGTCGCTGTACCGACTTCACAGCCCTGGAGCAAGCCAAAGAAAGCGCCTTAGAAATCCCCATTTCATCAATCTCTAAAGCCGTTACCCAACCCAGTCCACAAGTAGCCTCCGCCAAAATCACCTCAGACAATGCCTCCCGTTTTTTCGCCGACAACTTCTTAGAATCCCGTAATTCAGAAACCCATTCTGGTTTATCAGAGGGCAAAATCACCGCACCAACGACAAGCGGACCGGCAAGCGGTCCGCGTCCAACTTCATCTATTCCAAGAATCATTAATTAAGCTTCTTCTGCTTTAGCTTCTTCAGCTGGCTTTTCAGTATCAGCTGGTTTCTCTTCAGTTTCTGCAGTTTTTTCAACTTTTTCCTCTTTCTCTACTGGAGCTTCTTCAGCCTTTACTTCTTCAGCCGGAGCTTCTTCTTCCACCTTTACATCATTTACCGCTGCACGGTCAAAGTCCTTGCCAGCGAGACGTGCAGATTTACCTGAACGTTCGCGCAAATACGAAAGATTATTGCGGCGTACTTTCGAACGCTTAGTAATCTCAATTTTCTCCACCAATGGAGAATGTAAAAGAAATGACTTCTCTACACCTACACCAGAAGTAACCTTACGTACTACGATTCTAGCAGTATGAGATTCTTTGCGATCTACTCTAATTACTACACCTTCAAACACCTGCAAACGGAATTTGCCACCTTCTTTAATCTTCTGGGTTACTCTTACAGTATCACCAGAGCGCACATCAACAACCGCCTTCTTTTTCTGGGCGTCACCAATTTGCTTTAGAATAGAAAAACTCATATTATACCTTTATTTTTATACAATTACCCATAATTTTACCACACTTCGGTAAAAAACGCAACTATTTTTTAAGTGCAAATCTAATTCTTTCCTCAACAGGAAGCTCAGAGTCCACCCCATCAAGCGCCACCGTCGCTTCTTTCAAAGAAAATCCCAGCGCCATCAAGGCATCCAAAGCTTCATCCGGCTCACTAGAAGCACCACTTTTCACTTCACTCGCTCCGTAACGCGAAGGCGCCCCCACTTTATCAGAAAGATCCACAATCACCCGCTCCGCCGATTTTTTACCTACACCCGCCGCCTTAGAAATAAACGACGCGTCCGCATTGGCAATCGCATTTCTAACTTCCTCTGCATCAGATAAAGACAAAATCGCAATCCCCGCCTTCGGTCCAATCCCCTGCACGGAAATCAACAGTTCAAATAGTCTCTTGGCGGTCAAAGAAGAAAATCCATAAAGTTCTTCTGCATTTTCTCTCACCGCATGATAAGTAAAAAACTTCTTCTCCTCACCCAATCTCGCATCCTCATAATCAGATGAAGGCACCATCACTTCATACCCCACCCCATTCACATCCACAATTAAAGAATTGCCAAATTTTTCATCAATCCTACCAAACACATGTGAAATCATGAATATATTATATCATAAAAAATAAAAGGTCTTTTTGTTAGCATAAATGAGATTTAGACCAGATTTGCGAATGCTATTTTTACAACCTAACAATGAAAAAATTTTCCGAATATAAGAATATTTTTTCTTGCCTTTATGTTGTAAAAATAGCAATGAGCAAGTCCAAGCTAACAAAAAGACCTTTTATTTCTTCTTATTAGAAAATTTATATTCATCATTCTTGCCATTTCTATACAAAAATCCGCAAGTAATGGCCACCGCTAGCGCATCCGCCGCATCATCTGGTTTTGGCTTTACTGTGAGCTCTAGTTCCATTTTTACCATTTCCTGCATCTGCGCTTTGGAAGCCGCCCCATATCCCGTCAAAGTTTTCTTAATTTCATTTGGCGTATATTCAAACACCGGCAAACCTTTTTGCTCCGCCACCAAAAGCACAATTCCTCTTGCTTCCGCCACCGCAATCCCAGTCGTAATATTTTTAGAAAAAAACAATTTTTCTACCGCTACCACCTCTGGTTTCGTTTCCTTAAAAACTTGTACCAAAGAATCGTAAAGTTCCAAAAGCCGAGATGGCAGTGGCGCATCCACTTTAGTAGTCACCGCTCCAAAATCCAAAGCCTTCATTCCTTTGCTAGCAACATAATCCACTAGTCCAAATCCACAAATCCCAATCCCCGGGTCAATCCCCAAAATTTTCATTTTACAAACCTGATTAAAGTTTCTCTTAAATCCTTTACTGGCACTACAAATTTATCGCGCACCGTGGAAGGCCCAATCGCATGCTTAAACCCAAGTTTCTTCGCCTCCGCAATTCTCTGATCCGCCCTAAATGCCGAACGAATTTCACCGCCCAAACCTACTTCGCCAAACACCACATATTCTTCACCCAATTTTCGCCCCGCCGATGCCGACGCAATCGCAATCGCCACCGCCAAATCCGCCGCAGAATCGGCTAACTTCATTCCCCCCACCACATTAATAAACACATCCTTATCCGATAATTTCAATTTGGTCCGTTTCTCCAACACCGCAATCAAAAGATTCAACCGATTAAGATCAAACCCCGAGGCTGTCCGTTTAGGATAGCCATAATTAGACGGGTTCACCAGCGCTTGGATTTCTACCAAAATCGGCCGGTTACCATTCAAAGTTGCCAAAATCACCGAGCCGTCCGTGTTAGTCCGCTCCGCTAAAAGTGCCGCCGAAGGATTTTCTACTTCCTTCAAACCTTCATCAGCCATTTCAAAAATCGCCACTTCATTAGTAGAACCAAACCGGTTTTTCACCGCCCGCACCGTTTTAAATCCGCCATATCTATCGCCCTCAAAATTTAAAACCACATCTACGAGATGTTCCAACACTTTTGGCCCAGCCAGAGTACCTTCTTTAGTCACATGGCCCACAATCACCACCGCGGTATCCGTCGCTTTAGCCGCACGAATAATCAAATTCCCACAATTCGTTACCTGCGACACCGTCCCCGGCGCCGAAGAAATTTCATTAATCGCCAAAGTTTGGATGGAATCCACAATCACCAGGTCAAATTCGCCAGATTCAATTGTTTTTGCTATATCATTCCCAGAAGTAGAAGCCGCGAAATTCAGCCGGTCACTATTCGCACCTAACCTAGTAGCCCTCAGTTTCACCTGCCCCGCACTTTCCTCCCCAGAAATATAGAGCACATCATGCCCACCAGCCACCGCTGCACAAATCTGCATAAGAAGCGTAGATTTTCCAATCCCCGGCTGGCCCGCGAGAAGCGACACCGACCCCATCAAAATCCCCCCACCAAGAACAATATCAAGATCGCGAAAAGAAGTAGAAAGTCTCGCCTTCGCATCCGATGGCACCACGGTTTTTAATTTTACAAAATCTAATTTCTTGCCAGAACTTTTAGCTTTCTCAATGGTGAGTTTTTTATCCGCCGGATTTTCCGCCACCTGTTCCACCAAAGAGTTCCAAGCCCCACAATTACTGCACTGCCCCACCCACTTTTTGTAGGTATGCCCACACTGCTGGCAAACAAACACACTTCCACTTTTCATTACTATATATTATATACTTTTTAGTATCTTGGTGCAAGCTCATGCTGATACACGATTTGCATAGTATCGGTTTCTACCGAACCACCCATATATTCACTCCACATCGGTATTGTAGAATCATAATCAAACACTTCCGCCGGCACCGCATCAGTAGTTCTACCACCGTTCATGCTACCATTCCACGCCGCCGCTCCATAAGTCCGGCCAAGGCTAACTTTACCCGTCATCACCGTACCAAATACTTTAAGTTGTCTAGACCTCGCAGAGCTACTATCGCCACCACCATCATAACAAGTGTCCAGATTCCCATCATTAGACTTCGTAATCAAAATCGCGTCCACTTCACCCACATTACACGAAATATTAATATTATTAGCATAAATAATTACTTTAGGAATTTCTTTAAGCATTTTATAAGTGCTATCTTCATACTTGATATCACCAGTAATAGTTACCGTTCCATCCACGTTAATTAGATATGTAGTAGATTTAGGCACAGTACCAGATATAGAAATACTATTACTATGTACATAGCGAATCGCCACTCCACTTGCACTCTTTATTGACTCGCCAACAGAATTATTATATGCCAAATTTATTGAGCCACTTGTATTTATACCTCTAACATTATCCCCAATCCAATATTTTATTAAATCGTCTCTATCTCCCACCGCACTATCAAGCCCAGAAGCCCCCACTCTGCTAAGATCAGCGGATAACTGATTTGAAAATGTCAAAGGAGATATATTTGTAATGTTAAAATTAGAAACCCCCGCTCTCGTAAAATTACTACTAGAGTCATAACCCAAAGCCGCTCCAGAAGCAAAAGTATTAGTCGTACCAGTGTTCAGAATCAACCCCTCTTCTACCCAAGAACCAATATAATTAGTGGGACCATGGCTAGTAGGATTAAAACAATTACCGTTTTTACAAAGATTAGTCGAGCTACCGCCATAATAATCATTATAAAGATACCTCTTAGCCGCATTAATTGTTTCAATTCCACCCTTAGAATACATGCTATCCCCCCACACCTGGAAACTCGGTTTCTTCGCAATAATCGTACAAGACGGTTCAGAATAACGCCAGTTACCATCGCCATCCGTTCCCATTTGCGTATCCGAACCGCTACTTGCGGGATAAACTGCCGAAACAAAACACATCAAATCACCAGCTGACGCATCAAAGGCATTATATTTACCGCCCATATCAGTAAATTCATCATAAGAGCCATCTAGTCTACCACCACCATTCAAGGTAAAGCCACTTTTACTTCTAAACTCCAAACACTGTTTAGCCGCACCTCCAATCAAACCGCACCCATTATCATCACCAGTCGTCAATCCTCCGATATTGCCATTGTCAATGTCTGCAGTGACATAGGCAAAAAGTTTTAATCTTGCCCCTGGCACCTGCGTTGCGTAAGCTGCCTTAGTGACGGCATTATTTTTTGCCTCTACAGAAGTCCATACATTATCCACATCTATAGTTTCCCCAGAATAAGCTACATCACTACTCACCGTCACCCCAGTATAAGTTTCAAAATTATATGGTATCAAGACCTTAGCAGTATCCTCACTAGGACCATAGCCTATATGACCATCTCGAAGCTCACCGCTATACTTGTTTGTACAGCTAAAACCATCGTAATGAGGAAGTTGATAAGTATTATATCCACATTTGTCCCCACTAGTTACTAAAACCGACATTGATGGAAGAGACCCGGGGATTAACGGATTATAAAGTGGATTAGGCACACTCAAACAAGTCTTAGGGCTAGAATAGTCGGTCTCAGTTGTCTCGTAATAGCTTTTATTTATTGTCGCAGTAGGATTATCACGACTAATATTTACAGCCATCGGGTCTCCAGCCGTAGCGTATTCATAAAAACTTTGACCAGCTTCTCCTTCTTTCGTGTAATACCTATTTAATTTCATATCTGATGCATTTGTAAATTTATCAAACTCCCACCAGCCACCAACACCAGGCGAATCACCAGCCTCAAGAGCTAGCCCATTTCCATTAATTCTCCAATGGTTCTCCCAAACCGCAGCCTTAGTCCAAAGCTCATAATAGAAAACACTAAGCGGTGTTGAGCCTACATTCTCGGAGGGATAAAAGCCAGCTGGTGGTACCCACACATATCCACTCGGAGTAATGTGGCACCAATCATCACTCATTTCTGCATACGTTTTCTCACCACCTTCAAAACTCGATATTGGCGTATGCCCCGTTCCCGGCGTTCCACCATAATAACACTCCACCCAAGCAATTTTATCTGTTGGCATTGCATAAATCACACCGTCACCCCAATCCCCCGATGCGTCACCAGCGAAACGTTGCTCCAAATTTTTTATCTTCACTTCCACCGTAGTAGTGCCATGGAATTCATCCGCACCGGTAAATCCACTTGGCGCCCACCTATTACATAGAATTTCTGGTGGCTCCACTTCTGGTTCTGGGATCTCCCCACCAACAGAAATGCATATACGAGACGAATCGCCAGCTGAGCTATTTAAATCACTATGGCTTCGCCCTACACCGACCCTTCTACAATACATATTGCCTTCAATTGTTGCTCCTTGAACGAATTTTGCCACATTTAACGGTATTGTCATGCC
The DNA here is from genome assembly GCA_964532185.1 of uncultured Candidatus Saccharibacteria bacterium. Taxonomy (GTDB): domain Bacteria; phylum Patescibacteriota; class Saccharimonadia; order Saccharimonadales; family Saccharimonadaceae; genus Nanosyncoccus. Next base: position 13,482 of record CAZHGO010000010.1, read on the forward strand.
ATCAGACGGATTGCCCCAATTTCCTGTTCGATAAAATGGTGGCGTATCTACACCTGTAGCACTACCGTATCCAATTGAGTTGTTGTCACCTATAATCGATAAACCTATCCCTGTCGTATTAGCCCTATCGGTGCACATACCCCAAGCTTTAATATATTGCGTGCTGTCAAGCGATGGAGCTGATAAATAAATTTCTCTGGTTGCACTATTATTAGTTGGACCCAGCCAAGCCGAACAGGCATTCTGACTCTTCGCCGTAGCCTTATCACACGCATAGATCACCGACTGAAAACTAGCTCTCCCACCACTAGTATTTAAACATCTTTGTCTACCACCAGGATAAAATTGCCCCGCCGAGCCATCATCTGCGATTAACACAACCGCAGCAAAGCTAATAGCTACTGTAAAAAACACCCCCAAAAAAGCTTGCTTAATTTTAGGCTGTCTCTGTTGCACTATACACTCCCACTCCGCCTTCTTCTTCCTCTTCGGCATCATTACTATTAGTGTTTTCATAGTTCCCCCCTTCCGTATTTGCGTCCATAGCATCAGCCCGAGCCGCTCGCTCCTGCAGGATATTAGTGTATTTATCCACCAAATCCTGTTCTCCATAAGTTTGTGCCAACGTAATTATCGTTGCCGCTGATTCCAAATTCTGCACTATTTCATCCGCTTCAATCAAAGCATTCAAAATCTCATCTTTTCGCTCATTACTTTGATCTAGCAGAGAAAGATACATATAATAATCTATCGCAAACATGGCCTTCACTTTTTTATCAGTCGCGGCATCCATCTTTCCTTTAAATCCAGCCACTATATCTTCAATGGAAGAACCTTCCTCCGAAGCAAGCTTTAACATTAATTCGTTCGATTCTTTATCATGTATAGCAGTTGCCTCTTCGTCTGATAGAACACCTTCCTCTTCTTTCTCTTTTTCTTCCTCTTCAGTCTGAGAAGTGTCCTGACCACCACTATTTGTTCTATTATTAACAACCACTATGATAGCAACAGCTATAATTACAGCAGCTAGTATCAACGTAACTATAATCCCAATCAACACGGAATTATTATTTGATTTTTTATTTGGTTTATCAACTCCCGGCGCAGAATTTACCACATTTGGGCTATCCATCACAACACCAGAACTTTTACCCACATTCTCCACTTCCATACCCCCATTTTACCACAACCACAATCAACTTTGCAAGCACAAAAAAACGCCATTCCGGCATCTTGATGGGGGCTTGGCTCTCTGCATTACCGCAGTGGGTCGCCCCCATTACTTTAATTATATATTATTTATTTCTTGATGTCAAGTAATTTTCCAGCCTTGGTCACCAACAACATTCTCTTAATATTTTTAGCCTTTTCAAAACGAGCCTTAGCCTCTTGTTCAGCTTTGTCAGCCGGAATTTTTATCCTTCTTAAATCCAATATAAACATAGTGGCTTGCTTACTAGCTCGGTGAAATTGACGCGGGATAGTAGAATTACCGCTTCCCATTGGGGATTTTGTCTCCCAAATTGCCCCGTTCACAAAAAAATCTGGACTGCTAGTTTTTGGCGTATTGCTTGGTTTAATCACTTCTATATTAAACCCATATTTAAGCAAAAATTTAGCGGTATCTTCTTCGTGAGGTTTTATATCAATGCCATTTTTATTAAGACGCCCAATCTATCCTTCGAAACTTTTTGCAACTCCACTATTTTCATTAAAACAATTTTAACATATTTTTGTTTTTCTGTATAGTATATTTTACAAATTGTTCACTTTTTCGCGAAGCCACTCATCCGCTGGACCAGCACTCATCAAAATCACCAAATAATTATCATCACGATATT
>CAZHGO010000010.1:15422-17742 GCA_964532185.1 uncultured Candidatus Saccharibacteria bacterium
TCATCCGCTGGACCAGCACTCATCAAAATCACCAAATAATTATCATCACGATATTTTTTAATTTGTTCAAAGAGCTCATCATTAAGTTCCGCCGCTTCTGCCACTTCCGCATTGTTAAGCTGACTAATAAAATCCAAAGGTTTCAAAACCGGCAGACTTTCATCTTCACGCGTAAGATATGTTGGGAGCCAAAAGACTTTTGAAGCCCCCACAAACACATCATAATATAAATCTTGCACTTCATGTTGACGCGTATTCTGATGCGGTTGATACACCACCACCACACCTTTTTTACCGTCAATGTCCATTTGGTCGAGCGCCACGTCCATTGTCGCCTTAATTTCTTCTGGATGATGTGCATAATCGGTATAAATTCCATCGGACAATTTTTCAAACCTCCGCCCCACACCCGGAAATTCATTCAAAATCTCAATCACTTTTTCTTTTTCTACATCCGGCGCAATTTTAAGAATCGCATCCGCCGCCAAACTCGCATCATACCTCCTCGCTTCACCTGCCAATTTAAATTCATCAGCATCAAAACTAGAATCTAAAATCACATTTTCACTCTGCGACTTAAATTGTTCAAACGCTAAAACATATTCTTCCGGCGTTTTATAAATATCCGGATGGTCATAACTAACTGAAGTAATCACAGCAAGCCACGGATGAAACTTGAGAAAGTTCCGATCATATTCATCCGCCTCATAAATAAAATACTTATCGCCGTCTTTATAAGAACCACTCGGCGCAAATCCCAAAGTTGAACCCACAATATAAGAAACCGGCAAATTCAATTTCAGACATGCCCACACAATCATGGAAGTAGTAGTAGTTTTACCATGCGTCCCGGCTACTGCCACCATTTTGAGCCCTAATTTCTGTACCAAAAATTCCGTCAAATTATCCCGCTTAGAAATCCTAATTCCCGCCTCTTTTGCTACCAACATTTCCGGAGAGTCTTCCGGAAGTGCAGATGTATACACAAACCATTCCACACCTTCAGAAATTTTAGACTTCAAAAATTCGCCATCCTGCTCACCAACAAAAATCTCAATCCCCGCATCCACGAGTTCTTGATAAATCGCCCCTTCGTGAAGATCCGAACCACAAACCTCAAGCCCCGCTTTTTTTGCCATCAAAGCCAGCGGCCCCATCCCCGTTCCACTTATACCCGAAATATATATTTTCATTTCACCTCCAATTCACGACTACCATCGTCATTATATTTTATATTTATTATAGTATGATTTTCTGGCAAAATATCTTTTACCGAATCTGACCATTCAATTATCACAATATTGTTAGGATTTTTTAAATTTTCTTCTAAATCTTCTACCATCAAACCCGGATCACTCAAACGATAAAAATCATAATGAATCAAAGTTCTCCCATCCGGACAAGCATAAGCTTTAGAAATGGTAAAACTCGGACTCGTCACCGGCTCCTCAATTCCCAAACTTTTCGCAAAACCTCGCACAAACGTCGTCTTGCCAGCACCAACATCTCCAATCAACTCAATGATATTACCACCAGAAAAATTCTCCCCAAAATCTAGCATCTCTTGTTCTGAATTGATTTTCATTATATAATATATTATACCATGAAAATGTATTTAGACACATCCACCGATACTGCCATTCTCAAATTAGACGACCAAACTTACGAACAAACTTTTGGCACGCGTATGGCCGAAAAATTACTCGGCTTTATCCACGACAAACTCCAAGAAAACAACAAAACTTGGCAAGACATCACCGCAATCGATTTTAACCAAGGTCCCGGCTCTTTCACCGGGCTCCGCATCGGTGCCACCATCGTAAATACTTTAATTCACGAACTAAATTTGAATCAACCACTAGTCACACCAAACTATGGCAAATCCGCCAATATCACCAAACCCGTCAAATAACTATTTAATTATCTCGTCAATGATGCCGTATTTCTTGGCTTCTTCCGCACTCATCCAATTATCCCGGTCCATGTCTTTTTCAACCTGAGATAACGATTTTCCGGTATTCTTCGCAAAAATCTCTGCCAAGCGTTTTTTCAAAAACACGCCTTCCCGGAGCATAATTTCCTGATCAGTAATTTTACCTTCCGTTCCAGACGAAGGTTGATGAATCATGATCCGAGAATTTGGCAAACAATATCTTTTACCTTTTGCGCCAGACGACAAAAGCATCGCCCCCATCGAAGCCTGAAGACCAATCCCAATTGTTTCTACATCCGGCTCAATATAATTCATCGTATCAATAATCGCCAAACCATCATACACCGACCCGCCCGGAGAATTAATATATAGTTTAATCGGTTTTTT
>CAZHGO010000011.1:0-17014 GCA_964532185.1 uncultured Candidatus Saccharibacteria bacterium
TATCAGATCCTACATTAGCTTCTTCAGTTTGTGTAGCTGAACATCCTACGATTGTCTTTGACTCTAGAGATGAACAGGCGTATATGATTCAGAGACTACCAGATAATAGATGCTGGATGCTGGATAATTTGAAATTGGGTAGGGATATCCACAACCCAGACACAACTACGTTTAATCTTACTTCCAATAATACGGACATTGATGCTAATATTTCTTTCACTGCGTATGATTTATTGACCTATGGATCTAATGATAAACAATGCTTTGGCAGTACCACTAGCGATATCTCTGGCTATACCACACCTTGTATTCACTCGAGTAGTAATAATGATTATGGAGTATGGTATAATTTTGCAGCTGCTACAGCAAACACGATAAATACAAAAAACACAGATGTTGAATCTACGCAAAGTATTTGCCCTAAAGGATGGGGTTTACCTAGTGGAACAGAAAGTACAGATTTAATTACAACACTTGGTTCTAATACAAATGCTTTTAATCCTGTACTCGGGGGCATATATTATGACGGGACGTATAGCGATAAAGATACTCGCTCAACATGGTGGTCAAGCACAGCTTCAAGCAACATACATAGACAGGCAATTTATTGGCAAGTGCCATCGCCGGGTTTATATATGAATGCTAGTTATCGTCGAACGGGAGTATACGTCCGCTGCATCCTCAAATAGCCACCAAATAACTATCGACCAAATATTCCGCGTTTTTTAGCCGACTTAAACTCTTCCAAAAGTTCTTTTTGCTTTTTAGATAAATTCTTTGGCGTTTCCACCAAAATAGTTACGATATGAGGACCTCTATCGCCATCGGAACGGAAAGGCACCCCATGCCCAGACAATTTAAATGGCGTCCCACTTTGTGTACCTGCCGGCACTTTCATCGTCACTGGTCCATCCACGGTCGTAACTTCCACTTCACAACCTAGCGCTGCATCCACCATATCAATCTTTTGTTCAGACAAGATAATCGCACCCTCTCGCATCAAAGATTTATGTGGCTTTACCCGCACTCGTACATAAAGATCCCCTGGCTCCGTACCACCTTCTGGTGCCGGACCGCCCTTACCCCTAAGTCTAATACTCATCCCATCATCAATCCCCGCCGGGATTTTTACTTTCATTGCAGTGCCATTATTATCTACCGTTTTGGTTGTACCAAAAATCGCCTCTTCAAAAGTCAAAGTCACTGCCACCTGATAATCCGCCCCACGCCGCGGCCGCCTGGCCCCCGCACCAAATCCAAACAAATTTCCAATAATATCATCAAACACTCCACCATTACCAAATTCAAAGTTAAACGTCTGCCCATTAAATCCACCAAACGGATTACCGGCGCCACCAAATGGATTACCACCACCAGCACCCCCTACCCCCGCATGCCCAAATTGATCATACCGTGCCCGCTTTTGTTTATCAGACAAAACATCGTGTGCTTCGTTAATTTCCTTAAACTTCGCCTCGGCTTCTTTATCACCCGGATTTTTATCTGGATGATATTTAATTGCCAATTTCCGATAGGCCTTTTTAATCTCATCATCAGAAGCGTTCTTGGAAACGCCTAAAACTTCATAATAATCACGTTTTTCTGCCATATATATATTATATATTACTAGCACTCAAAAAGCAAGAGTGCTAATGCGTCCTTCTGTATACATTATAATTTCTAGTTCCACCAGAACCTTTATCAGACAAATACACCCCCGAGAAATGCTCACCCGTCCGGTCGTTATAAGATGCCGACGCTTGCATACCATCACCCAAATTCAAATAAATATGTCTCCCATTTTCTGTCGTCACCAAAATATCACCCGGTTGAAGATCACTTACATCATTTGCTACTACTTGAGTATACATTTCTGGATGTGATTGCATATAATTCTCTTGTACTACTGGGCCCGTAGCTGGGAACGATGGATCAGAACCCGAATATCGCATCACTGTAGAAACAAAGATATCACACGACGCCCCTACTGGCGCACAATCACTACTATTCCTACATGGTGTATAATAAGTTCCCACTGCCTTCATCGCTTCTATATACTCTGGTTTAGGTTCGTTTTTACTATGCCCTTTACCAGACCAAGACAATAGCAAAGCTGTCTCCACAATATCTCCGCCAAAAATTCCATCGCTGCTATCAATATCCTCACAGTAAGTATTTCCATGCAAAGCTTCATATTTTACAAAAGCCCCAAACCTCTGCGTGGTAGAACTACTGTCATATACTCCATCTCTCACATATCTTCCCGCCCAAGCCGAATCCATTTCCGAAGATGATGGGTCCCGCCGAGCATCATAGCCATTCATCACATAAGCCGAACCCTCACCATTTTCCGCTTCTTCTTGTGAAAAACCCATACTAAGAGCTTTTTCTATATATTTAGAAGATGCCCCATTATATTTAAAAAACAATTTCTTTACATTATCCGGATTATTTAAATCTCCACCAGACGAACTAATAATACTACCCGCTATCTCAGTTTGCCTTCTGAATTCATCTTCGGAAATTGAGCTAGCCGGTGCAAACGTATTTTCATTTGTACCGCCTTTAGTATAAGAATACAGCTGATAAACCCCTTGACCATTGCTCGGGTTATAACGACGAAGCCCAGTTTCCATACTATGAAAAACTGCCAATACCTCCCACGGAAAACCATATTCATTTGCCACTTCTTCATAAATCGCTCGGTTTTCGTTAATTGCCGCTAACTCCGCCTCACTCCATACCGGCACACCCGCATAATTTTGATTACTACCATTTTCTATATTACAATCATTACCATCAGTGCCACGATAATAATAAATCCCATTCATGCCATAAAAATACAACTTAGCTTCTTCAATCAAACTAAGCGCCGAAACATTCAGAGGCAAAAATGCCAAAAGAGCCGCCATCAACCCCACCAAAAAACTCTTCTTTTTCATATTTATATTATACCATAAATTACTACTTTTGTCCCTGTGCTGGATTTGTCGTGATTAGACTCTCTTCCGTCTCTGAAGCAATCACCTGAATATGCACGTGATTTTGCCCAGCAAAGAACAACCCTTGTCCTACTGGAAAATTAGCCAAACGTCGTTTTTCTTCTTCTGTTAGTTTAAACACATCCGACAAAACATCTACCGCCGAAGCTGATTGCTTAAGTAGCAGTTGCATGGAAGAGTTTGCCACAATCGCTCGTCCCATTTTTGTGCCCATAAAATCTTCTACGTCCTGAGTAATAGTGGTAAGCCCAAGATAATATTTACGCGCCCGCTTGGCTAGTGAGAACAAGAAATTCGCCGAATCTTCATAGTGCATCAATTGCCACGCCTCATCCACGATTAGTAAGCGTTTCTTCTGGTTTGCCCGCACAATATTCCAAATGTGTGAAAGCACGATATACATCGCCACCGGCCGAAGCTCATCCTCAAGATCCCGAATATTAAACACCACCATTTGATTATTAATATCCACATTGGACTGCTGTGAAAAGATTCCAGCAAAAGTCCCAGTAGTGTATTTCCGAAGTCTTTGCGCCAATTGCGGCCCCGTACCTTCCATATGTAGAAGCGTATCATAAAGATTCATGATTGTTGGCGGCGTAGTCTGATGCGTCAAGGGATCCGAAGTAATTCCCGCTCTAGCGTAAGTGTCAATCAAAGCTTGATCAAGATCCGCCTCTTCATTAGGAGAAAGTGTTACTTGCCCAGCTCCCACCGAGCCCAACATCAATCTAAACAGACCATGGAGAGTCACCAAATTTGCTCTCAGTGCATCATTTGCATCCTCAGAATCTACTACCTTAGGCAGGTCAAATGGGTTAATCCGTACATCCGAATTTAGCGATAGCCGAACATAAGAACCGCCCACTGCATCACAAAGCCTTTGATATTCGTTCTCTGGATCAATGATAATAATTTCTGCACCCGTCATCATCGAACGTAGTGCTTCCAGTTTCACCGTAAAGGATTTACCTGCACCAGATTTTGCAAATACCACCATATTAGCATTTTCAAGTGAGAATCTATCAAATATCACCAAACCGTTATTGTGCATATTGATACCATACAGTATGCCTTTATCTTGAGTAAGGTCTGCCGAGGTAAATGGGAACGAAGTAGAAATTGCCCCAGTGTTCATATTTCGCCGAATCTGCAACTGGTCTGTACATTGCGGCATAATCGAATTAAGCCCTTGCTCCTGTTGCGAATTCGCCACTTTTGAAAAAATCATTTGCTGACCAAAAATCGTCTCAATTTTTTGTTGCACAAATTTTAGTTCATCCAAAGAATCTGCCCAAATTGTCACATAAAGTCCAAATCGGAAAAATCTCTCCGCGCCCACCTGAAGCTGATCACGCAATTCTTCCGCATCGGAAATCGCCGCTTCAAGTTCTGGGTCACGCACCTTGCCTTTTTCCGCATTCAAATTATAAGATGCTTCCAGTTGTGTCACTTTAGTCCGCAAGTTCTTCATCACCACTGCCGACTCTACCGGATAAATATACATTGATACATCAATCACTTCGTCAATATTAATAATCGGTGAAATCCACCCCGTAAACAACATCCTTGGATAACCATATACGTAAATCGTCCGCCCATATTTAGTGCCAAGTCTAAAATAATCCGAATGAATCTCTATTGCCGACGGCGAAATCAAGTCCCTAAGTGTATTAGTACCCTGTTCAAAAGCTTTCTGAATCTCAGCCATCTCCATGGCTTCAGCTTGTGCTGCAATCTCTACCGCTGTCAACTTTTTCTTTTTAGCCATTATCTTTCCCCTTTCTTTACATACATCGTAGCAAGCTTTGAAAAATCAACTAACGGCTCCCTCACCGCCGTATCCGGATTATTAAAGTTATAATAAAGCTGCGCTAATTCTTTAGTATTTAATCTCACCGAATGAATTCCAATTTGGAACAACCCCGAAATAACCGTTTCTACTCTATTATTTAATTCCGTCATTGCCTTATCATACGTCACCCGGTCAATTTTAGTTACTTCAGGACCCTTCGTCTTAGCAAAAGTCTTAAAGAAATTCTTAGTTTCTTGCAAAGACTTTTCCATATCTGGCGAAGTGTAATACGGAATTACAATAAAGAATGATTTATCCATAATATTAGCTTCCTGAGACAAAATCTCAATAAAGTTAATATAGTCATCCATCAACACACCAAGGAGCATATTGTCATTGTTCCGCCGGATTTCTGTCAAACGCGTAAGATATGGACCAATATCCACTCTCTGACTTCTAATCAAAATTTGCGTAGTAAAATTCAGTGAATTCAAAAAGTTCTGATAAGAATACTCTACGCCTTCTCTCTCCATATCGCTCATCAAATCAAAGTTGATTGATTTACAAGCCACCACCGCTCTAAAAGAACCGTCTTTCATGATCACCACGTTATCTCTAAGCTCTGAAATCAAAAGGGTTGCCTGCGTAGACATTGGGTTGTCTTTGTTTGGCGAAATTGGCGACATCTGATTTGCCACCATTGCTGTTGCGCCCATACCCTGATTATTCGGCATCATATTCCCTTGTGCCATCATATTTTGTTGCGGCATCATCCCGCCAGCAGCCATCATATTACCTTGAGTCATCATATTACCCTGTGGTGGCATCCCACCCTGTGGTGGCATCATCCCACCGGCGGCCATCATATTTTGTTGTGGTTGATTTGGATTCATAATTTAGTGTAGCGATACGAAAATCTCGCCCTCATCCTTTCTCTTATTTATTCTATTAGCTTCTTTTGCGATGGTCGCAACCGAAAAATCGTTGTTGTGTGCTAATTCCATTATACTATCGTTTACTGGATTTGTGGGAGTTTTTTCGCTTGGTTTTTCCCCTTCCTCAAAATCCTCATCAAACCCTGGTCTTTCACCACCAGGCACCCTCACCTTCTCAAACCTATTTTCTTCATCAGGGATCGCTTCTGGACGTATTACTACATCACTATTTTCAATTTCCATATCTGGCTGCAAAACTACATTGGCTTTTGGAGCTGTAACTTGCAGTTCCGGAACTTCTGTTGGTTTTTCTGGTTCTATTTTTGGCAAAATCATCTCCGGCTCTGCTTTTACATTTACCGGTTCTGGAGTAGCAGGAGCTGTTTCAGCTCTCCTAATCACTCTTTCTCCCCCCACATTTGGCTCATCCAAATCACCCTGAAACGCAGTTTTATTTCTCTGTATCGCATTACGCATTTCTTTTACCGCATCATCGTGCCGGCTCATTTTATCTTGATCAATTACTCTATTCAAAACCTGGGATTGATAAGCTTCAAACATATCTGGCGTAGCGTTAGCTTCTGCCACTAAATCTTCTCTCATTGGACTAGCTCCAGCACCCTTAATCGCATAGCCACCAGTATCCACAATATCCGCCAAAAATGACAATCTGTGCGTAGCTTCTTCACCCGTAATATCTCTTGTTCTTTTGTCTTCCTTAATCTTCGGCGCAGTGATCAAAATCGTAGATTCTTTCTGCCCAGACATCCACACTTTAGTACGCGGCTTTAAATAATACGACACTAATGCTGCAAGGTAAGTTTCCATTGGCTGATCTTTTTTCAGCGGCAATGCCAATGCCAAGAAGAATAATGCAAACGGAATCGGGATAATCGCGAGTAACGGAAACAACTGAAACAGCCCCACCGCAAGCGCAATCAAACCCGCCGCAATCAAAAGATAAACAAACTGCCGAAAACTAAACGGTCCAATTAATTTATCGTCCGCCTCAACATCCTGAGGCACCTTGTATTGCGCCATACATTAATTATAGCACAAGTTTAATATTTGCTCTAATAGTTCTCAGGGTCGTTTAACAAATCTGTCAAATATTCTTTCAGCATATGACTATCAGCATATGGATCATTTTTTCTAAACTGTTTGTATTGTGCTGCAATAAAGCTATCTTTACTCAAAGTTTTCTCGATATATTCAAGTGATTCTTGATAGAAAATTTCATCATCTTCATCCCTAAGGTCATGCCACAAATCTTCCACATCTGACACAAAACTAGCCATATCTACATCAGTGTAAACTCCACCACCCGAAACAGCATCAGGGTCAGGGGCATCAGCACGCGCCTCATCTCTAGCTTTCTTGGCTTTCTCAAATTCCACTTTTTCTCTGCGCTTGTCATCTTCAAGCTTCAAAGTAATTTGCGTTTCATTATCAAGCCCAATCCATTTTCTAAACCAGTCTTTTGCACCGTTAGCCGCACCAGAACGTCTAGTTCTATACATCTGATTAAGCTTACCCTTCTTATCAAGCAATTGACGTATTTCAGCACCGGCCATTTTATCTCTAAGTTTAGCTACATCTTCTTTACGCTTACGCATTGCTTCATCTGCCGGCAAATCACCATAACGAGTTTGAATATCCGCAAGTTCCTTCATATATTCCTCATGTTCTAATACTGCTTCATCATTCCAACCTTCCATCTCTTCCTCTTCTTCATAGGCATCCGCTAAATGATTTAAAAGTGGCACATAATAATCCGAACGAAGACTAAAGAGCTGAGTAGGAGTTTGATCACCCACATATTGCAAAGATTTTCTACCAAAGTATTTTTTAATTTTATCTACATCGACTTTATAACCAGCATCCTTAAAATCGTCCCATACTGCTCTCCATTCATAAATTGGTTCACCATCATCACCCACCATCGCCCGTCCATTTTCATCTTTCTTTTGAACTTTACTATAACCAGTTATAAACTTCACCGCACTGGTTAATTGTTCACTACCAGATAGATATTTCAAACTAGCCGAAATAAACTGTGGACCAATTGCCGTCTGCACTTCTTCACGTTTCTTCAAATATGCATCTACATCAAAATAGGTCTTTTTATCATTCCCAGTTCCTTCAGTATAAGTGTAGGCCTTCATCAAACTTTCATCAAGGTTAGAAAATGCTGTTCTCTCCACATTATCAAGCGAAGTACCTTCCATTAATTCTTTCATCCCCTTTTTAGCATACATTCTTACTGTTTCACCAGTGGTTTCATCAACCTCATCATGATAACCTTTAATATATTCTTCATAAGTCAAATCCAGATTCTTACGATTATTCTTATTATATACATTAGCAGTCTCAAGATTAATATATTTGCCAAAACGCCTTAAGAATGGATCACTGTCTTTTACTTCAAGCATCAAGAACGATGCCAATGATTGCGAAGCATGCGTACCAAGTTGAATGCCTCCACCAATGCCCTTATCTAACATATTATCAATCTGACGCTTAAGGATATCCGTATCACCACGTGCATTAATTACTCTAAGTGCAGACACAATCGAATCAATGTTAGTAGCTGCGTCCTTCTGTCTAGTCCACTCCTCCAAAGCATATTCCACATTCTGAGTTGGCGGAGTAAGTTCAAAGTATTTTTGTACTTTATTTGATACAACCTTTGATTGCGTATCGTAAGCATGAGCCGCCGAAGCCGTAGCAAATTGCGCCATCCGCGCATCGCCTTCCATAATCTTAGAAAGGTTATCATATCTTTGCGCTGCCTGACGAGCTTGCAAACCATTCGGATCACTAAAGTATTTCTTGTATTTAGAATCTTCAACCGGTTTACCGTTTTTATCTAACAATTTGTTTTTAGCCTGCAAAGTATCAAAATGCATCCCCTCCGCTGCTCTCATTCTATTGTGGTAGCCAATCGCATTCTGATAATCAATCCATTCACCTCTAGATTGCTCTTGTTTCAAAGCATCAAAGGCCTCCACATTCTGAGCATCCAGTTCAGCTAGTCTCGCTTTCTGCGCCAACGTACCATTTTGTTTTACCGCTTCAAGCTGACCCAAGCCCTTGCTCATATTATTCTTATGTCTTTCTGTAATATTCTTATATTTAGCGTTCCTAGCCTGCGCTTCATAAGCTTCCTCACCCTCCTTTGTCGGAATATCCGTGCCACGCTTATAATTCCTCAGCGTCGCATAAGCCAAACCTCTGTTTTTCACCGTCTCTGAATGCTCCTTAGTCTCTTCTTCACGCGCAATTTTTCTATCAGACAAAAACTGTTGCAATCTTAGAGATGGAGTATAAGCGTTTGGCGAGGCCAAGTGCTTTTGCTTTGAAAGCTGCTGGTGCGAAGTCGCCCAATCTCTTACTCCACCAAGTGGCTTGCTCATAATCGTATTGAGCTTAGAATTGATTGCACCAAGCAACGTGCCAGACATCTTCATCAAACTCCAAGAGAAAAATAACGGAAAAACTTGCACTGCTATACCAATTAATATTTCAAACCCATTTTGAGCAGATGCAATGATTGCCCAACCTGCCACAGAAGATGCTCCAAACAATAGCGAAAATGCTGGATAGAATATCAACATCTGGAACAAAAGTTGCTTCCACCTCTTAAACCATTGTTCTGTATTCGGCAAAATATATGCTACCATCGCTAGAGGTGCAATCATAATCAGGAGTGTCACCACTGCCTGTCGCATTGCAATAGTAATCAAGCCAATCACCACTGACACCAACGCACCGAGTGCCACCGGAATCAACATCCAAATCGCCCCTGTTTCAATTGCTATTGCCCCACCAAGAATTGCCGAACCCGTTACACCGGCCAACGCCGAATACATCTCAGACATTCCCACTCCAGAAGTTACTGCTTTAGTTTCCATTGCCCCAGATGTCGAAGCCGCTATCGAATCGAATAACCCTCTAATCCCTTCCCCAAAGATATTAGAGACATCCACTGCCAGAGAACAGATATAGAACGATAAATTCACCAAAACTGCCGCAATAATCAGTTTAGGTAAGGCCTTTTTTATTCCATAATTGGTAATTCCTACTCCTGTAATCTGAGAAAGTATCACTACCAACAAAAAGACTACAAACAAGATATTTGTTACCCCCTGGAAATACTTCCAAATCTCATAAATCGGCGACCCATCCTCCATTTCTACTGGATTTATCTCTAGAACGCCCTCAATTTTATCATACAAAAAGTCCACCGCCTCTGATATCTTACCTGTGCCTGGGCATACCAACCACCCCAAAGAGCCAAGGCTGTCCTCACAAGTTACCGCAGAATTCTCCGCTGGCTCTGCATAAACATTCTCTGTTGTACCCGGAATTATTCCAAAAAGACTAGAAAGCATTACAAAAATAGCAAAAAAACACCCAAAAACCCTATTCTTCATATTTTTTATGAGGTTTCTTTTCATACTCATAATAAAAATGCCTTCCAATTAGGCTTAACTTAATTATAGCACACATAAGCGTTTTTGTCAACGATTACAACCTATTTTCACCCTATTTTATTGACTTTTTTCTAAAATCTAGCTATTATTTAACTATATGAAGAATTTTCTCAAAAAATTTGCTATTTTTCTTGGAATTATCACTATAGTTTCAGCCACTTCTAGCATGGTTACATCTATCTCCGTAGCCGCAGACGATAATGGTAGAGGAGTTGGCAGCTGCGACACTTTTCTCGGTCTTGTCCCATGGGACTGTAAAGTTGGAGAAATCAACAGTGACACAGCTCTAAAAGAAAACATCGCCACCATTGCCACCAATATCCTTACCGATCTTACCGTTATCGCCGCTTACTTAGTACTTGGTTATGTTATTTACGGTGGTTATCTCTATATGTTTGCTTCTGGTGACGCCGGCAAAGTCGCTAATGGCAAAAAGACCTTAACTCAAGCCTTTATTGGTCTCGCTATTGTTATGTCTGCCTATGTCATATTTGGCGCTATCCGCATTGCCTTAATTGGAGATAAGAGCCTTGGCGATTGTGGCCCCACCTCCGAATGCGTAGATGGCGGGCAAATGGTTACCAATCTTATCCAATGGATTGTAGGTATGGGCGGAGTAGTCGCAGTTATCTTTATCGTAGTCGGTGCTTGGGGTTATATGACAGCCGCTGGCGATCCTGGCAAACTTGCAAAAGCCAAAAACACCATTCTTTATGCTCTAATTGGCCTAGTTATTGTGGCTCTTGCCGAAATCCTCACTGCCTTTATCGCCGGCGTTATTAGAGACGCAAACGGAAGCGACACCGCCCATATCCAAAACGTCAATCCTCCGCTCATCGCTAATCTTAATAAGGAGATACCAAATGAAAAAATCTAAAATTATTATTGCTATAATCGCAATCATTCTTCCAATTTTCGGATTCAGTTATCTATCAACAAATTCCGCACATGCAACAGACAGTGCTTGCACTTATCTTTCTCCAGACTCCCCAGCCTACCGAGCCAATGGCTGTGGTGGTAGTTCCACTACCGAATTATCCGACGTAGTCATCGGCATTATCAACGGTGTCGTGGGAGCCCTTAGCCTAGTAGCCGTCATTTTTATAGTAGTCGGTGGCGTCAATTATATGACTTCTCAGGGCGATCCTGGCAAAACCAAAAAAGCCAAAGATACCATACTATATGCTGTAATTGGCCTAATCATTGCCGTCCTAGCTTTTGCTATCGTCAACTTCGTCATCGTTAACATCATAAATCACACCGAAGATAATAATTCTAACAATAATTCCAGCAGCACAATAGAAGGCGGTGGCCCAATCTAAAAAAACTCTTGCATTTTTAAGAAAAAAGTTATAAAATAACATTAAAGTAAAATAAAGGATTTTAAATGAACGATATCATCACACGTTTCGCCGCTAACACCATCAGAGTGAATGAAGTTGGTACCCAATACGGTAGTGGCGCTAGCCTACAGAATACCATTATCAACATCATTAATGCAGTAGTAGGCATACTTGCCCTCGTCTGTGTTATTGTGATTATCATTGGTGGCGTTAACTACATGACCTCCGCTGGCGACGCTGGCAAAGTCAAAAAAGCCAAAGACACTATCCTTTACGGTGTTATCGGTTTAGTTGTTTGTGTGCTTGCCTTCGCAATTGTCAACTTTGTCATCAGCAACATCATCGGCAAATAATTAATAAATATTCACAAAAATCCGGCCATCAAGCCGGATTTTTTATATATATAACCTTTATGTATTCGCCCACTCTCTATTGAATTGCGATCTTTTTTGGCGCCTCAACCTTTTCCTTCTCAAAGGTAATGGTAAGAACACCGTCTTTGAGCTCAGCCTTTACGCTGTTCTCATCTTCACGTACCTGCACCGGAAGTGCAATCATCCTGGAAAACTCGCCCCAATAACACTCTTGAATGTGCCATCTAGTAGTCTGTTCATCTTCACCACCGGAAAGTACACCAGAAATGGTCAAGATATTATCAGCAATACTTACATCAAGATCTGACTTCGAGATGCCAGCAGTTCTTGCCTTTACTACCAATTTATCGGCGGTCTCATAGACATCTACTGCTAGCTGTCCAGGAAAATCGTCGGTATCATTCGCCCACTCATCTTCAGCTGGTTCGTTAGGCGCTTCTTCAACCAATTCCTGTGCCACTTCCTTAGTCACATCAGGAGCCGCCGCACCACTTTCATCTTCATTCAAGAAAGCAGCCGCTAGGTCGTCGTCTAACAAATCTTCACTATTTGTACGAGCCATATTTCCTCCACTTATATTGTTATGCTTTATTATAAACCAGTTTTGTAGTAAAATCAAGAAAATTATGCCAATTATTGTAAAAAATACAACATATCCAAACATCGCAGACCTACTTTTTCCCCACTCTTGTAGGGGTTGTGGACGTTTGGGTGAAGTACTTTGCGAGTGTTGTAAAAATAACATTTTAGCCCACCGCCAAAACCAAAAATTACGCCCACCATTTTATGTAGTAGACAGCAGAAATAGTTTACTTGGCGAACTTATCCACGATTACAAATACCATTCTATCCGTGCCCTAGCCAAGCCACTGGCCAAATTATTAGATGAAACTCTACCCAACGACTTTCCCAAGAATTCCATTATTGTCCCTCTTCCCACTGCTACACATCACATTCGCAACCGTGGCCTCGACCACACTTTAAAAATTGCCAAACACTTAGCCAAAATCCGCCACTACCGCGTAGAAAAACTCTTGCTCAGAAACCAAAACACCGTCCAAGTCGGCTCCACCAGAGATGAACGGCTTACCCAAGCCAAAAACGCCTACACCCTAAACCCCAAAATCAAAATCCAAAAAGATGCCACTTACATTTTACTAGATGATGTCTACACTACCGGTGCCAGCATTACCGCCGCCAAAAAACTTCTAGAAAATAACGAAGCTAGACATATAAAAGTTGCGTTATTAGCATATTCATCATAATCAAAAAAAGAAAATCAGGACATGCGCCTGTTTTCTTTTTCATTCTTGCTTTCTTGAAAGAAAGTTTAAGCCGAAGGCAAAGAAGTGATTACAAAGTTTACAATTGCAAAAGCCAAAAATGCGATAATCAAACCGATAATCGCATAAAGCACGGTATTCTTGGCGTCCGTTACTTTTTTGGCGTCACCACCAGAAACCACATATTTAATACCACCAATGATCAACATAATCACAGCCACCACGCCCACAATATATAGCACGGTATTAGTAATAGTCTTAAAAATCCCCGTATCCCCAAACAAATTTTCTGGGCATTCGTCACAACGAGCCGCCTGTGCGCCCTCACTCAAAGTCATTGCCGATGTATTATCTAAAGACCCGACAATTGTTACACCAAACAAAATACCACAAATCAAAAGTGGCAAGATAAGTTTCTTAAAAATCTTTCCCATACCTACATTATAGCACATTTAGATTTTTTTGTATATTCTTACCCCATTTTTCGCATCTTCTTCTTCATCATCAATCTCATAAATCATCTTATAGCCACCCCTATCATAATCATACAAATAATCTTCGTATTCCATCACTACCAAATAGTCAAAATCATACTTTGCGATAAAATCTCCCACTTCTATTTTCCTATTATAAAGATCATAAAATTCTATAAAAATATCTTCCTTACCATTATTAGATTTCAAAAACACTTCCATTCGAGGATCTATATATGGCTTGTACCCACGATATTCCAAAAATCCCCCTTGATTAAAATTCGTATAAATTTTTAGTGATTTCTTATTAATTTCTCCTATGTCTTTATCAAGTTCGCTCACTGCAGAAATCATTTGCTCATTCGGCCCATCAATCACCTGCGGAACTCTCGCCACCACTACTGTTACAATTAATACTGCTGCCAAAATTCCACACCAAGATGCCGCCATCCAGCGTATTTTTCGAGAACCCCAATTATTTATCAAAACATCTTTATATACCGCCGCAAGTGGAAATAGCAAAACCAAAATCACATAACTCATTGCTTTAGAAGTATTAATCCCCAATGCCAAAAATCCAAAAATCAAAAGCAACCATCGCATCCTAATATTTTGTTTTTTCCCAAAAATATAAAGCACCATTGCCACTACAATTGTTCCGTACAGCAAAATGCAATAAACATTCGCAAGATAAAATGGATACAACTCATTAATAATTTCTCTCGCTTCCGGCACTCCATAGCTCGAGAACATCAAAGTCATCATCTTAAACCCATAAGGATTCAAAAATCCCACCAAAAATGAAGCCAAAAAAGTTATTATAAGTGGCTTTTTCCGGTATCCCGCAAGATGTAATTTTTTAAATTTTATACCGTCTATAATATAAACCAACAGCACTGCAAATATCATCGGCCAAATCGATGCATGCATATTAATCTCCACCAAAGAGATCAAAGGTACCCACCATAAATATTTAGTTTTATCAGTTTTAATATAAAGTTCCAACAGATAAATCACCAACATTATCGCACAATAACTCACCATCTGAGCTCTTGTCACCACAAAACAATATCCCAACAGCAAATCCGTCAAAACCATAATCATAAGTGACAAATTTACATTTTTATTACTAAGAAGCATGCAAATTTTATAAATCAGATAACACAAAATCAAATTCAAAATTAGCATACCAGCATAAATTCCCACCGGCCCAAATACCGAATATATCAAATAAAATATCACCGCAAAACCATAATTCTGCACGGTAACTTCTAAGCCTTCATGTATCGAAAGCTGATCTTCATAATATATTCCGTTCTCTACAATTTCTCGCCCTTCAGCTAGTACTCCCCAGCTATCATTATCTAAGGCGTTGTTGCAAACCATCACCCCCGCTGTCACTACCAGTGCTGCAATTAAAAATTTCAACCACTTCATATAAAAATAACCCCGCTAACATGCGCCTCCAGGAGCATGGCGGAGGGTGGGAGATTCGAACTCCCGCTCCAGATCACTCCAGACTAACGATTTAGCAAACCGTCCCCTTCAGCCACTTGGGTAACCCTCCGTTGTCATAATTCTATCATATTTTAACTAAAAAACAAAGCTATGATATAATATACTTATGGCAAATATATCGCAATCCATCTCTTGGGAAGCCGAAGAATACATTATTAAAGAGCACCACGGTTGGTGGTATTTTGGTCTTTTTGTGGTTACTGCTGGGCTTTCTGCCCTTGCCATCTGGCTCCAAGGTTGGACTTTTCTTGCCCTCATTATCGTTAGCGCCATCACCGTTTTAGTTTTTAATCTTCGTCCTCCTCGCAAAATTCATTACATTTTAAGCAAAGACGTTCTTACCGAAGGCAAGATCAAACACCCGCTCTCAGATTATCGCGCTTTTGGCATCATCAAAGAAGGCTCTCATTATAGTGCTGTTTTAATTCCCAAAAAACGTTTTGGTATTAATGTTAAAGTTTATTTCCCCGAAGGTAGCGGCGAAGCCATTGTGGATAACTTAGGTGCTCGTCTCCCTATGGAAGAGGTTAAAACCGATCTTTTAGACAAAATTGTCAACTTTTTACGTATTTAGACTTGCAAAAACCAAAACGCTTGTGTTATAATAAAACTAACTAATTTTATTAAAGGTGGGTATACACATGAACCAAAACACATCCGTAGACAACGATCTACAAAAAGCAATTGACGACATTACCAAATCTACAAGTGGCGATCCATTGTTCGCCGACCCAGTAGCTACTCCGGCTCCAGCTCCAGTCGGGCCATTCCCAGTGGCTACTCCTGGCCCAATGCCACCAGCTCCGATGCCAATGCCAGAACCAGTAGCTCCAGCTGAACCAGTTTCTGCCCCGACAGAAGATATCAAACCAGAGCCAATCGGTCACGAAGAGGATATCGAGCCAACGGCTAATCCAGAGCCAAAAGCTCCTTTTCTAGAGAAAGAGGGGATGGGTATCAACCAGGTCAAAGAAGCAGCATTAAGAGAACTCGCACCAATCTTGTCAAAACTAGATGTCGCACCAGGACAAAAGTTCGATATCTACAAAAATGTAATTGATAACTATCACGATTCCAGTGTAATCGAACCAGCTTATCAAGCTGCCTCTAAGATTACCGACGACAGAGAACGTGGCGAAGCTCTTCTCTACATCATCGACTCTATCGATAAAATGTAATTCGGACCTCCACCTCACAAAAACTGCGCTTTCCACCTTGCGCAGTTTTTTTTATTCCCTTTTTAATTTTTATGCTATAATATACAGTATAAGGAAATATCGAACTCCAGCACATTATTTATTGGTAATAATTTTATTATTTGTTATCTAAATGTAGAAATCGGCACCGGTAGGTACCCTTGCATTTAGATGACAATTCATTAAAGTGCTGGAGTTCGATAGCCTACGGGTGCCGATTTTTAATTATATGACCCTTAAACAAATCGGCACCCGTAGAATTCCTTAAGAAGGGAAATACATGGTCATACAAATCAAGAATTATATCAACAAATTCAAGCTTATCCGTATAACAGGTATTGCTACTAGTGTAGCTTTCCTCTTATTAGTATTCCTTTCAGTATTCCCAATCATCGGCTATCAAGAGCAAGCCGAAGCCACACCAATAACTAGCACTTCTACTATTACGATTACTTCTGCTTCTAGTATAGCTAGTGTAGATATTGCTCCAAACAGTGCTACTGGTACCTTTGCAGTATCAGACAGTAGTTCTCAGCTAGCCTTTAGTGTATCCACTAGTAACTATACTGGCTATATGTTAACCATCAAAGGTAGTGATA
>CAZHGO010000012.1:0-16879 GCA_964532185.1 uncultured Candidatus Saccharibacteria bacterium
TTAGGCACGCCGCCAGCATTCATCCTGAGCCAGGATCAAACTCTCCATTAAAGTATTCAAGTTTTTGACTCAAATTAATAAATGAATTGGCGATGATAATTGCACAACTAAATTGTTAAACGTCACTAAAGACTCGTAAAAATATAATCCTACTCGCAGCTTTAGATTAATACTAGTTTACTCTATCTGGTCACTTTTGTCAAGACTTTTTTCGGACTTTTTTCGCCTTTTTGGCAACGGAATGAACCACCAAAGGATAAGTGCAATACCGGAAAAGATAAACGCAATAAACCACCACGGAAATTCGTGTGCTTTTTCGGGCTTGGCAGCAAGCGGGACTTCAACCGATTCTTGGGGTGAAGTTGCGCTAGTTATGTCTGGGGTACTAATTGTGGTGGTAGTTAGCACTCCTATAGTGCTAGTGCTAATTTCTGGGGTGGTTGGGGTGGCCGGCATCTCTGGAGCGATCTCAGGTTCTGGGGTAGGTTCAGGGACTATCGGTTCTGGTTCTAGAGTGGGTTCTAACTCAGGGGTAGGTTCTTCGGGCTCTGGAGTAGGCTCGGGCTCTAGAGTAGGCTCCTCGGGCTCTAGAGTAGGCTCCTCGGGCTCGGGAATCACTTCTGGTTCTGGCTCTGGCTCTGCAACGACTTCTACACCTGGAATTTCTGCCCCCGGGAAGGCGGGAAAATACACTGGCCAGCCGGTGCCAGAATACATGATACGACATTCCATGCCTTCTTGATATGTTCCCCAGTTAAAACAAGACGAATAATCAGTAGCGCCGAGCATATTGCCATTATTACTGGCCAAAACCGTGAAATGAATCAGGTGATTTTGATTATTCGCAAGCCCGCTACTTCCTGCGTCTATAGTCATGACTATATTAGGCCTCAACCATTTTTCCCCGTTTTTGGCAACGTTGGCGTGATAAAGTTCGTGCACGCCTGGGCTCATTAAACCTCTTCTTATATCCGCTACATAAGGGGTAATGGCATCATCACCGTCCCAATAAGCCTGGTAGCGTGGATCTGGGACTGAGTTTTCTACCCAAGCAAGATAGATCTCCCTGACAGAAAAAGGACCATTTTCCATCTCTGCTGTCTCATCTCTGTCCCTGTAATAAAGACTAAACATCTCCGTGCTAGGATTGATAGTCGGAAAAATTAACCGAGATACTCCTTTAAAATACTCCAGGGCTTGATATTTTTCTGGGGTAGAGCTTTGTTCTTTCCGCTCATGAATGTACATTTCTTTACACATCTCGTCGCTGCCGCAAGCACCCTCTGATTCAGTGGTAATTTCAATGTTAAACTTTGCCATTTCTCCAAAAGACCAATAAAGCGTATTGTCTTTTTTGACCATGGCGGATGCTGGTGGCGAGGCAGTAGCTAGATTGACTAGCCCACCAGCTGCCAAAATTAAGGTTGATATTAGTAATTTTTTGGGCATTTTTACTCCTTTTTGACTATTGATATACGGTGCGTGGGCTTGACTTATTAATTAGTGTGCGGTAGAATGGTGTTATGGTTTATGTTATTCGCTTACTTTGTGTAAGCGAATAATTTTTATTTGGATAAACCCAAATAAAAGATTTATTTCAAATCTCATAAGCTCCCTCCTTTCTCCCCGCAAGTTTTTAAACTGTCAGCCCACGTGCCAATATACCTAGCACAGATAGAATCAAAAAACAACCCCCTACCCCCTAATTTTTTTGGCATAAGTGTTTTGTTCCCTGTTATTTTGGGTTTAATGCTTCTGGTAAACTTAAGCCTAGGCGGAATAGAAATTAAATTAAAGTTTTTTTGACAAGTTTGCCATAGAGTTTTACCAAAGGGCGCACAAACGGAATTTTGTAGTATCTAATGAAGCCGCCGGCCCAGTGATTTTGAGCAAAAATCACATTTTTGACGGTCCATTTGGGACGAACAATTAAATGTGTTAATACCCACTTTCTAGTAAGTCCCATATCCACAATTCTAAAGCTGGCTGGGTTAGCAAAGCCCATGTCAAACTCAATACTGCCAAGGTTTTTTGCTTCTGTCATAGTAGGATAAGCTACTAAGCGTTTGATCTCTTTACGAATAGTTTGGTCATAATAAGTCCTGGGTGAACCCGTAGTATGCCTGAACAATTCTATGCCCTTTTCTAAGCCGATACGAATTTGCTCAAGGTGAGCGATATCTCCGCTAAACTGCGGTTTGCTAGTATAAGGATATTCCCAAAGTACCGCGCAGAAAAGCGAGCGATCTTTGCCATATTTAACATCTGGCATCAGATACCCTTCCATGGGTGGCATATCGCGAACACCAAAACGATTACCGGGCATAACACCGATGTAGAGACCGTCGATTTCTTGACGATAACCATGCAAGTTTGCAAATTGAGAAAACAAAACTTGAACTGTACCACCCCAACCAGCATCTACTATCACTATCTTATCTGACTGGTGCTTAGGCAAAAAGCTTTTGGCATAAATATATGAGGCTCTGAGTGCCTTAGTGTATTTGGGATCGGCTTTGGCGACCTCTTTTAAAAAGGCTTTGAAAAAATGCTCATCGCTGCGATAGTTAGTAGCAATTTCACTGTATGGATAATTACGTCCGAATACAAAATCATAAAAATCGCGCCTAGAGCCATCAACTTCACCAAGACCAACTATTTTCATAATAACTTCTGGACTGAATTCGAGATTTTTATCTTTAATTAAAGCCCAAATGATTGCACGGATAACACAACGGCGGTTTAATTTATCCGCTACAACGATATTAGATTGTTTAGAAAAATCTGAATTTAATAACTCACCGTATTTTTTAAAAATATTGGCTTCACTTGAAACCATTAGAAAAGTAGTATTTGGCGACTCTTTCGCAGCCGTTAATAGATGTTGTAAATAGATGAACAAAGGTTGAGCAAATAAAATACCGTAGTGTTGCCAGACGGTAAAAGTAGATAAATTCCGTTGATGTAATTCAGTAAGAAGTTTTTGGTCTTTCCTGACAATCTTTTTACAGATAGTTTTCATTTTTAATCTACCCATATTAGTACGAATTTTGCGAAGCCTAACCTTTTTATAGAGTAAGGCTTCCCCGCCAGATAGAACCGCATTTTTTACATCGGAAATTTCGCTATCACCAATATGTAAATTATACGAAATGTCAAAATTTTGATCCAGAATTTTTGATTCGTGAAGAAAATCATAAAGTTTGCCTGTAGCTTTGGTGTGCTTAGCCTCAGTAGAAGTAATTCCGCCATCAAAAATATCAATTTTGAAATGATCGAACAGGATTTTAAGATTTTCAGAGGTGAGATACATATCGGAAACGAAAAACACCTTGAGCCTGGGATATCTATTTTTTAGTTTTTTAACTATATTAATAATTTTGTAATTGGGAATTAGGAATTGTTTTTCGGTTTCGAGTTCAATTTTTATCATAGAACGCAAAATTTGAGTTTTTTGATTACTGGTAAGTTTAACCTGGTATTTGGTGGAAATTAGGTCTATAATTTGGCTAAACCAACTATCTAAATTAACATCGTATTCTACTAAATTCTCTAGAGAGAAATTGCTATCGGTAGATGGTCTGTTGTACCTTTTATGTATTGCAATTAGCTCTTTTCTGGCATATATTCTATAAGAATATAGCTCGTCCGCAGTAATATGTTTTGAAAATATTTGGCGAAAAATTGGGGTCCATTTTTGAGCGACTTTCAAAAATTGCAAATCTTCTGGCCAAATTTTGCGAAGTAGAACTGTATCAAAAATATCTAACGTAATTGTGGAGATATTTTGCTGTTTGATTTGTTGGTTGATTTTATGATATAGACCCATACTTCCCTTTCTAGCCGCCATTTAAAAAGCGACCACGTCTGGTTCGCTAGAATTTGATAAACCGGGTTTCGGTACTGGTTCATCGCCACACGTAGCCGCTCTTTATATCGAAACCCAAACTAAAAAATATACCAATTTATCAAATTCTAGCATTTTAATTATATATTATTTTAAAATTTTAGTCTATATCTAATGTGCAGTTGCCAGTCTGGATGCTTTTGATGGCATCCGCCAGCAATGGGGCGATTGAGATAACCTGAATTTTGTCACCTAAAATTTTTTGATGACTTTGTTGCGGGACGGAATCTGTGGTTAGAATTAAATCAATAGGTGAGTTGTAAATTTTATTGGCAGCGTCGGCGGAGAGAATACCGTGAGTAGCACAGACAATAATTTTAGCAGCCTTAGCATTCTTTAACATTTCAGCGGCAGAAATAATAGTGCCGCCAGTGTCAATCATGTCATCAATAATGATGCAAGTTTTGCCTGCTACATTTTCGGTTTCTTTAGGCCTAATAATTTTAGATGAATCTTCTTTATCTCTAGATTTTGGAATAAAGACTAGCGGAATTTCTAGTTCTTTAGCAAAACGAGAAGAGTTTTTGACACTACCGGCGTCCGGAGCAATAATGACACAATCATCTTGATGCTTCTTGATAAGATTTTTAACTTTTTTTATCAAAAGTGGGTGGGCGGAAAGATTTTCAAATGGTCCAAAAAAAGCAGCCTGAGATTGAGTGGAATGTAAATCTACCGTAACGATACGATCGGCACCAGCTTGTTTTAGGAGCTGGAGCACTAACGCTGACGTAATTGACTCCCTAGTTCGTGTTTTACGATCTTGGCGAGCATATGGGAAAAGTGGCAAGACTACAGAAATTTTGCTAGACGAGGCACGTTTTGCCGCATCAATAATAATTAACGTTTCTATCAGAGCGTCATTTAAGGTATAGCTTTTTGTGTTTGTACAAGAATTAAAGATAAATAAATCTAAATTGCGAACATTTTGTTCTAGCCTTGCGTAACGTTCACCGTTAGAGAACTCTTTTAATTCCGTTTTTAAAACTTTTGTGCCCAAAATCTTAGCGACCGATGCCGCAGTTTCTGCCTGGACACCACCAGAAACAATACCGAAACCCTTTATCATAATAATTAAATTATCGCATAGGACTACAAATAAGGCAATCTTGAATTTTATTTTTCGCCGTCTTCAGAGTCTTCTTCTGGGAGGACGATGCCGATGGAGGCGACGGAATCGCCTTCGCTCATTTTCATGATGCGAACACCCTGAGTAGCACGACCGAGAGTTGGGATTTCTTTAACAGCTACTCTGATGGCCTGGCCCTTAGTAGAAGCCATAATCACTTCTTTGGCTTCTGGATCCAAGGTGTGAACTGCGACGATTGGGCCAGTCTTATCAGTGACAGAAGCGACCTTGATACCTACACCACCACGACGGTGTGGTGGGAAGTTGGATACAAGACAGAGTTTGCCATAGCCATTGGCAGAGACAGCAATAAGCTTTTGGTTGGCATCAGTGATGACGTCCATACCGACGATTTCGTCCTTGGGACGAAGCCGCATACCTCTTACCCCCATGGCAGCACGACCCATGGCGCGAACTTCTTTTTCGTTAAATCTGGTGGCTTGGCCGGCAGAGGTGGAAATCACGATGTCGTTTTCGCCGGTGGTCTCTTTGACCCATCTTAGCTCATCAGTACCATCTAACTTAATAGCGATGAGACCGTTAGAACGAACATTGAAGAAATCTTTGATAGCAGACTTCTTGATAGTTCCCTTCTTGGTGGCCATAAAGAGATAGCCATTTTCTACACCGGTGCCCTGTTTGATGATGGCAGTGATTTTTTCTTCTGGGTGCATATTGAGGAGATTGACTGCTGCGGTACCCTTAGCAGAAAGTGAGGCTTGTGGCACTTCGTAGGCCTTTAATCTAAACAATCTACCCTGATTGGTGAAGAATAACAAATAGTCGTGGGAATTAGTGGTGACAATCTGAGCGATAACGTCTTCTTCCTTGGTGGTCATGCCACGTTTGCCTTTGCCACCTCGATTTTGCCTTCTAAAATCATTTTGCGGGACACGCTTGATGTAATTCTCAGTGGTTAAGAGAATCACTGATTCTTCTTCTGGGATTAACTCTTCTTCAGAGAATTTGCCAAGTTCGTGATTGATAATCTTGGAGCGACGCTCGTCGCCGTATTTTTCTTTCATGGCGATGAGTTCTTCTTTGACTACTCTCAAGATTTCTTTTTCGTCGGCCAAAATGGCTTCTAACTTCTTGATGAGTTCGTGAAGTTCTTTTAGTTCTTCTTCGATTTTGTCTCTTTCTAGACCTTGAAGGCGGCGAAGTTGCATTTGCAAGATAGCATTGGCTTGGATTTCTGACAAACCAAAGCGTTTCATGAGTTGCTTGTCGGCATCGTCATAAGCTGCGCGAATGACTTTGATCACTTCGTCGATGTTATCAAGGGCGATTTTCAAACCTTCCAAGATGTGAGCACGTTCTTTGGCTTTCTTTAAGTCAAACTCGGTTCTTCTACGAATGACAATCTGACGGTGTTTTACGAATTCGTTCAAAATCTCTTTAAGGCCGAGAACGCGTGGCTGAATGCCATCTACGAGTGCCAACACATTGTAATGGAAAGTGGTCTGAAGATCGGTTAGTTTGTAGAGCTGATTTAAGATTTTCTTAGGGAAAGCATCTTTTTTGAGCTCTACTACGACTCTGGTTTTACCTCTTGCCGATTCGTTTCTGGCATCGGCGATGTGGTCTAACTTCTTAGCGATAGCGAGATCGCGAATTTTGCCAATGAGGCCTTCCTTAGAAACACCGTATGGCATCTCAGTAATAACAATGTTATAACGGCCGTTTTTGCGCTCTTCGATGTTGGCGATACCTCTGATAGTGACAGAACCTTTACCGGTGGCATAAGCTTCTTTCATCGGGGCGCCACCATATACCTCTGCACCGGTTGGAAAATCTGGGCCTTTGACGTGCTTCATCAAACCTTCCAGGCTGATTTCTGGATCATCAATAAGGGCGACTGTGGCATCAACTAATTCTCCGAGGTTGTGAGGTGGAATATTGGTAGCCATACCTACAGCGATACCCATCTGACCATTCAAGAGAATGTTTGGCAGAGCTGCAGGAAGAACCACTGGCTCTTTCTCGGTACCATCGAAGTTATCGCGAAAATCTACGGTGTCTTTTTCGATGTCGGAAAGAAGTTCGGCACCAACTTTGTCCATTCTGGCCTCGGTATAACGAGAAGCTGCTGGCTCATCGCCATCGGCAGAACCGAAGTTACCTTGACCTTCTACGAGGGTGTAGCGCATCTTCCAAGGTTGGGCGAGGTTGACCATAGCGTCATAAATAGATGAATCACCGTGTGGGTGGTACTTACCCATGACTTCACCGACGATACGGGCAGATTTGACCGTTGGGTGAGGGGCTTTCCAGCCGTTTTTGTTCATGGCATACAATATACGGCGATTTACAGGCTTTAAGCCGTCGCGGACATCCGGGAGAGCACGGTCGATAATTACGGACATGGAGTACTTGAGGAAGTAATCTTCCATGGTGTGTTCGACTGGTTTGATTTCTACTCCTTCGATTGGTTCTTGAATCATTTTTTCTTCATTTTCTTCCATAGTTCCTCCTTAAAAGTCCAAATCGTCCAAATTAACTGATGCGGCACCGGCCTGAATGAAGTTTTTCCTGAGCTCAACCTGATCGCCCATTAACTTCGTAAATACAGCATCGGCTTTTTCGGCGTCTTCTACGTGTACCTGCACCAAAACGCGGTTTTCTGGGTCCATCGTGGTTTCCCAAAGTTGCTTGGCGTCCATTTCGCCAAGACCTTTAAACCGTTGCTGGGCAGTGTAACCCGCTTGTTTGAATCGCTCTTGAGATTCATCAATCTTAGTGCCGGCTTTTCTTCTCTCTTCGATTTTCTCGGTGAGTTTATTCTCCAATGCTACTTCATCGTAAAGATAGTCAATTTTTCTAGTGTTACCAGTACCTTTGATTAAACCAAACAGAGGTGGTTTAGCCAAATAGACGTGGCCGGCCTCTATTACATCTGGCATATAGCGGAAGAAGAAAGTCATAAGTAAGGTAGCGATGTGGAGACCATCGACGTCGGCATCAGTCATAAAGATGATTTTGTCGTATCTTAGACCATCGATATTGAATTGGTCGCCAATGCCTACACCAAGGCCCTTGATGAGAGAGACAAGCTCTTGATTGGCGAGCATCTTATCTAGACGTGCTCTTTCGGTGTTGAGGACTTTACCACGTAATGGTAAGATAGCCTGAATCTGTGGGTTTCTACCCTCTTTGGCAGAACCGGCCGCAGAATTACCCTCTACAATGAAGAGTTCGCATTCGCTTCTGTCTCTAGATGAACAGTCGGCAAGTTTTGAAGGAAGATTGAGACCTTCAAAAGCGCCTTTTCTGATTACGTTATCTCTAGCGGCGCGAGCAGCTTTTCTCGCCCTAGCTGCTAAAGTGGCTTTTCCGACGATTTTCTTAGCAATAGCTGGGTTTTCTTCTAGGTAGTAGCCGAAATATTCGCTCATCACTTTATCTACATAACCGCGTACTTCTGGATTACCAAGTTTATTCTTGGTCTGACCTTCAAACTGTGGGTCTGGGAGTTTGACCAAAATTACCGCGGTGAGACCTTCTTTGATGTCGTCGCCAGTGAGGTTTTCTTCTTTCTCTTTTAATAAACCGTTTTTTCTAGCATAATCATTGATAGTACGATTGAGACCAGTTCTAAACCCGACTACATGCATACCACCATCTGGGGTGAGCACGTTATTGGCGAATGGTTTCATAATCTCGGCAAAGGTGTCGTTATACTGGAGAGCAATCTCGATATTGGCTTCGTTCATCTGTTTTTCTACATAGAAGATATCGTCTGACAAGAGTTCCTTGCCCTGATTTAGGCGTTTGACGTAACTCTTAATACCACCTTCAAAGTAGAAAGACTCAGAGGCGCCGGTGCGATCATCTCTAACAGTGATTAAAATGCCTTTGGTAAGATAGGCTTGGTGGCGAGCATAAGAGGAGACCCAGTTATAATCAAAAGTGGTGGTTTCTTTGAAAATTGAAGGATCTGGGTAAAAAGTGATAGAGGTACCAGATTCTCTGGGAGAACCCTGAGTGACTTTGAGCTCCATGGTAGGCTTACCGGTGTCAAATTCGATATGGTGAGTCTTACCGTCTCGGTAAACTTCGGCTACCATGCTGGTAGAAAGTGCATTTACCACTGATGAGCCAACCCCGTGGAGACCGGAGGAAACTTTGTAGCCGCCGTCGCCGAATTTACCACCGGCGTGAAGGACGGTCAAAACTGTTTCTAGGGTGGACTTTTTGGTCTTGGGGTGAATATCTACAGGGATACCACGACCATTGTCGTCTATCCTAACTCCCCCATCTTGTAATATTGTAATGTTAATCCTATTGGCAAAGCCGGCGATGGCTTCGTCGATAGAGTTGTCTGCGATCTCTTTAATCAGGTGATGAAGACCGTCATAACCGGTAGAACCGATATACATACCAGGGCGCAGACGCACTGGCTCTAGACCTTCAAGCACACGAATCTCAGACGAATCATAGGCATCTTTTCCTGCCATTTTGTACCTCTTCTTTTATGTTCTTTATCTATTATATACCTATTAAAGCAAAAAATCAAGCGTAGAAGGCTTATTTTGCGGTTTTTTGAAGCCAACCGTCTAAGAACCCATCTTCTTCACTAGAAGCGCTGGTAGGGGCCTTATTTTGCGCCTCAGCGGGGATTTTTGATGGTGCTTGTGGTTTTTCAGCGAATTTTAATGGTTCTTCAGCGGATTCTGGTGAATTTTCGGAAAATTTTAATGATTTTTCGGCGGCTTTTTCTTGATTGGCAGAGCTCCAACGCTCTTCAATTTCTTTCTCCACCTCTGTTCTGGTCTTGGCGTATTTGGTAGCGGAGAGGAGTTTGAGGTTCTCCATTAATTCATCGTTAGGTTGGCCCATTGGGGCGGGCAGACTCATGGTAAAGGGTGCGGATGGCATATCAAACATCATTACCTTAGCAACTGCGGCGAAGTTTGGCGTTTTGGTGAGGTCTTCGGCAGAGAAAGTAGGAGTAAAGGCCTTGACCATCAGTTCGGCATCGGTAACACCAATACGACCACAGATGATGGTGCCGGCATTACCAAGCAAAGCTTCCCTGATTTTGTCGGTAAGCTGAGTCATAAACTGGTTGGCGACAATCAGATTGAGGCGGTATTTTCGGGCTTCTGAAAGGATAGATTCAAAGGAATCAGTGGCAAAGTTTTGGAACTCATCTACATAGAGACAGAAGTCTTTGCGCTGATCCTCTGGGATATCTTGCCTACTCATCGCCGCCTGTTGGAATTTCATCACAAAAATCATACCGAGAAGGTTAGCATTGATGTCACCCAAGCGCCCCTTAGAAAGGTTCACGAGGAAAATCTTTTTGTTGTCCATGATTTCGCGGATATTGAAGCCAGATTTAACCTGACCAAGAGTATTTCTCATGATGGTGTTAGCGATAAATGGGCCCCATTTGGAGGAGAACCAAGTGATAACTTCGCCAGCATCAGAAGATTTTTGACTCGCTGGAAATTCCTTGGTCCAGTAGTCATAAACGGCTTTATCGGTAACATATTTAAGTTTAGATTTAACAAATTCAGGATCGGTGAAGCATTGGGGGATGTCGATAAAGGTGGCGCCCTTGGGGTCGGACATCAGAAGGAGGGCGGCATTTCTAAACATATGTTGCCCGCGAGGACCGAAATACCCCTGATTTTGAGGGTCAAAGAGGGATTGGAGCATGGCGATACCCTCTTGGACGATAAAGTCTTTCTGGTCTTCAGAGGTAAATTCAAACATGTTCATACCGACTGGGTGTTCGATATCAGCTGGGTCAAAATAGATAACATCATCAATCCGCTCCTCTGGGACGCGTTTTAAGATGGCCTCTACCGCATCACCGTGGGGGTCAATAAAGGCAAAGCCGCGGCCATCACACATATCTTGGAAAGCAAGATTTTCAAGGAAGACAGATTTACCCATACCGGTTTGGCCAATAACATAAACATGGCGGCGCCGGTCTTTTTCACCGAGGTAAATCGGCTTTTTGGCGCCTCTAAATTCGTTGGTGCCCAGGAAGAGCCCTTCTTCCATCAGTTTAGCTGGGCCATCTACCTGTTTGGTGAGTTGTCTCTCTACATTGGATGACGGAATCGCGTTTTGCTCTGGTAAGTGAAAAATGCTGGCGAGCTCTACGCTGTTTAAGACGTTGGTGTTTAACTTCATCGGGAAAAATCTAAAGGTGTAATCTACCGCGAGTTTCTTGGGATCTTTCATGGTGTTGACCTTAAAACCATTAAATTCTGGGGAGTTAAACTGAGAAAAAGCGCTGAGAATACCGCTCAAAATCGCTTCGGAACGGGCTTTGGTGTCTGAGCTGGCTATCACCCGTATAAGAGTTTCGTAGGTGGGATAGCGCATTTTATTAGTAATAGCGGTGATTTCGTCCTGTTTGATGCCATCAGTATGCTCGGTGACTTCGGTTTTTTCATGCATTTCTGGGACCTCCCAGGGGGCTTTTAGGATATCCAGAGCGATAGTTCCAATACCGGCGCCGCCAATGGTCTTTTTGGTGTCTTTGCCACTGCTTTTACTTTCTAAATAATGTTTGGCATTTTCTGACCAATTTTTGTGTGCAGGGCGGAAAAGAATTTGTACAGACGCACCTTCGTCCTGTTTGACGGCACTGAGAGCGGTAAGAATGGCCATAGAAGCATCGTGCTTGGTATCTTCGTAAGTGGCGATAGGGAGATAGGAGTCCTTATTTAGGGTAAGTTCGGCGCCGGCGATATTTTCTACTCTACCCCTGGGGGCAAAGATGTTTTCTTCCCTTTTTTCTTCGATCCTGGCGGTAGGATAGGCAGATTGAATGGCTTGGCGAACTGTCTCGGTTAAAACGGCTGGCACGATGGCGTAATACCTGATAAAACCATCTTTGGCGATAATTTCGAAGGAAAAGTGGCGCTGACCGTAAAGTTTGGTTTTAAATCCCTTAGTGGTGGTGGAAGCTAAGATAGAGTAGAGCACCTGGGATTTAGAGATGGCCTCGAGGGCGATGTCGCGCTTGTCTCTACCGTTTGACTCGATATCATCGGTGGAAGGTGGGAGATGAATTAAAAGTGGGACCATCTTGAGGCCACGTTCGTATTTTTTGGATTTTCTGAGTTTACTGATTTTGGCGCTAAAAATGGTAGCGCCCAAGATGGTAAGGCTGGCAATGATGATGAGAACTACCACCCAGGGTTCCATTACTGCTCTCCTCCGTCTTGGTAAAGTTTGCGACTAAAGGAGTTGTTTAAGTTTACTTCTGTTAAATCGCGGGTATGATCATAAAAAGAATTGAGGTCGCCATCTTGATTGAGCTTCTCTTTTATTCTTTCTATTTCTGCTAGAGAGTTTTTGTCTAGATAGTCGCCTGAGGTCTTAATGTTGGCAGGATTATATGGCTTAACTGTGTCTTGGGAAGGATTTGGTGAAGCGATAGAAGTAATTTGACCGAGGGTAGCGGGATCCTTTGGAGCATCTGATGCGAGCTCGGTTGAAGTATTGGCTGTATCTGTTGGACTTTCTGCTTGGTTTTCTGCTTTTGGTGCGACTTGCTCTGGGGTAGGCATGCCAACGGGGGTAGAAATGTCGAGAGCTTTTTGCCAATTTTCTTCGTCTAGATTGATTTCTGGCTCAATATTGTTGTTTTCTGGGGGCTCATTACCTACGCCAGGGGTAAAAAAAGCTTGGCCTTCTGGGGCTTCTGAAGCAGAACTAGAAAAAATTCCTACTTTTTTAGCATTACCGCCACTTTGACCGTTATCCATATGCTTATTTTAGCATAGTCTTTTGATTTTTGGGAGAATTTTTGGAGTTTTTAAGCTTTTTTGTAGACCAAGAACTCTGCGAGAATTAGAAAAATTACGATTAGGCTGAGCGTCCAGAGGTTGATAGCGCCAAATGAGCGGGCCATCATCACCATGATTGGGCCAAAAGCTAGCACTGCGGCACAGAGGTAATCTTTGCGCCTCATGGTGGTTTTTTTGAAGGCTATTCTATAAAAAACGCCTAGCAGAATAGAAAGGACGCTGAAAATCGTAACATATAGTGTTGTAAAAAAAACTAAAACACCTAGCGGACCAATTTCCGTAGGTGAAGTTAGTGTGAGGATTATGGCCAAAGCTGCGAAGCCTGTGATGCCTATAATTTTTACAACGAAGCTCATTGACATAAGCTTATTGTAGCATATTTGTTGATTGGTTAAAACCCCCAAGTGCCATTCCCCCCTATTTTTGAATTTATTATGGAGAAAAGTGGAAGGTTATCCGGCGCTTATAATCTTAACTATTGACCGCAACCTTGCCACTTTTTCCATTTGACCGCTTCACGCAGAGGTGAAGCATATGGTCCTTGTTAGTGTTTTCCTTTATTCTGGTTTATATCTTCTAAGGTACTAATAAAGGATTTGCTAACGCGCTCTTACGCTTTTTGGAATTGCTTTTGGCTATTCCCTTGGCGGAGCTCTAGGTAATTCCTAGAATGTAATTTATGGCTAGAAATTACCTTTTGGTCCGCCAAGGCTATGATGATTTTCTGTGCCGATATTTCATTTTCTACTCCTTTTGTTTTTAGTTTTTGTTTTAGTCATCACGACTATTTTTAGTGTAGCATAAGCTTTAAAAAAATGCAAGGGTTTTTGGTGATTTTTATGTTGTATTATTTACAACGTTTATGCTGTTTTTCCTCTGTTTGGTAATTTTTACAATGTGTTGTGTTTTTTACAACAAATGAGTAGGCTCTTACTGAAATAAGCCTATTTTTTCGTGGTTGATTTCGCGCCTAAAAAGATTCTTCGAATTTTTTAACGAAAATTTTTCATTCCCCAGCCGGATGGGGGCCACGCTGAAAAATTTTCTAAAATTCTCAAATCTTTTTGGGCTCATCAAAATACTCAAAAATAGGCTCATTCCATAAGAGCCTATCTAGTCTAAATCTCATTATGCTAATAAAAAAGACCTTCCAAATGGTGGAGCTGCCGGATACTGCCTCCGGGTCCGAACCGTCACGGGGATCTGAATCTACGTGTGTAGTTTTCTGTTTCATCTTGGCGGGTATTATCAGCTGCAGAAAACGAAACTGATAAATGCGCAGGCTAGTTTTCGAGCCTCTAGACGCCGCTCTAAAAGCCTTATTCCCATTGTATGATAATCTTTATGCTATGGAACCTTACATAAAGACCAGCTTAAAATATCTTAAGCATAAGCTGGCATGTATGCTACATGCGCAGTTTCAGTGTTTTTAGCACTTATTCAATACTTACGGTATTTAATCGGCACGCATCAAATCTGTTAACAATCCGTCTAAGCTTTGTCAGCCCCAACTGGCTTAATTATAACATAAATATTTACAGATTACAACAGATAATAATCAAAAATTAAATCAGGAAATGTGCCTGATTTAATTTTTATGCTGGTTTTCTTTGTTGGGATTTCTTTTTCCGAAAAGAAATCCCGAATAAAAAAGGTGAAGGTCGGCTAACTGCGAGGAAACCGACCTTCATAAGTAGAGTGTGGAGTTATTTTGGCTATATTTTTATTTTTGGCTTTTGAATAATTTTTTTATTCAAAAGCTACCTCTATTATATCGTTAAAAAATGCTTGTGTCAATACATTTTTGAACACTTTTTTTGATTTTTTCAGTGAGTTTTCCACAAGCATTTTGGCCTACAGATGTTAAATTTAGCATGACAATTTTGATTTTTAGCTTAAACATAATGAATCTTAAGCCTAGGCGGTTTGAGTTTTAGCATAAGCAGGGGGTGGGGGGTTGATTTTCTGTATTAGATATGCTACAAGAGGCGCATGATCAGTAAAATACATTCAGCGATTCCCTACGGTTTTTTGGCAAAACCGGTGGAGGTGGAGGGAGATATGAACAGGGGGCTACCAGCATTTAACATCGTTGGTATGGCCAATAAAACTATTTCCGAGGCGCGCGATAGGGTGAGGAGCGCCATCGTTAACTCGGGGTTTTCGTTCCCTGATAAGAAGGTGACAATTAACTTGGCGCCGGCGGATCTCTTAAAAGATGGCGCTTATCTGGACCTCGCCATTGCGCTGTCAGTTTTAGTGTTATCTAAACAGCTACTAAAAACAGATGTGGAAGGACGACTATTTGTAGGCGAACTAGCGCTAGATGGCAAAGTACGACCGGTGAAAGGCATTATCAACATCGTAGAAGAAGCCAAAAAATCTGGGGTAAAAGAGATTTTTGTCCCCCTCGGGAACCTACCTCAAGCGACACTAATTTCTGGTATCGCAATTTATGGTGTAGAGAGCCTAGAGGTGCTATATTTACACCTGAAAAACCAGGCCTCATTACCTAGCATAAGCGAAATAGAAAGCACTTGCAGAGCTACTTGTGGCCTTTCTGGGCCGATTTTGGACCACATACGAGGACAAGCACAGGCCAAACGAGCGATGGAAATAGCAATTGCCGGGCATCACAATATCTTAATTTCTGGCCCACCAGGGGCAGGTAAAACCTTGCTCGCCAAGGCGGCGGCGAATCTTTTGCCTGAACTTACCCCTGATGAAAAAATTGGTATCACTAAACTCTATTCGATTGCAGGGATTTCTAAAGATGGGATTATCGAGGAGAGGCCATTTAGAGCTCCACACCATACGGCGAGTGCGAGCTCGATTATCGGGGGTGGGGCTGGGGCGATGCCGGGAGAGATTTCTTTGGCGCATAAGGGCATTTTGTTTTTAGATGAGATACCGGAGTTTCAGAGGCCGGTACTGGAGGCCCTACGGCAACCTCTGGAAGATAGAGAGGTGACTGTTTCTAGGGTGAATCAGAAAGCTACCTATCCGGCGGATTTTATGCTGGTGGCGACGATGAACCCCTGCCCCTGTGGCTATCTGGGAGACCCGACCCACGAATGCAAATGCACCGAAGTACAGATACGAAACTACCAAAAAAAGCTCTCTGGACCTCTATTTGATCGGATTGACATGTGTATAAATGTGGAGCGAGTGGAAAATCAAGACCTCAAAAAGCCCCTCGAAAACAGGGGTGAACATGGTGTTGTAAAAAATACTATAACAGAGGCGATTTCTAGGCAGGCTAACAGATACAGGCGAGATGGGTTTTATAATGCTTCCCTATCTTCATACGAAGTAACCAAGCTTCTCAAAATGGACCCGGAGGCAGAACGGTTGCTCTCTGACGCATCAGATAGATTGCAGCTGTCGGCGAGGTCGTATTTTAAAACCATCAAGGTAGCACAGACGATTGCCGATTTAGAAGGCGCTCCGGTAATCAAAGCACCACACATTGCCGAAGCCCTAACCTACCGGAGACGGTATGAGAGATAAAACCCTTGTATTTTTTCCTGGGATTTGATATAATTGATATTAGGTTAATTCAAGAGTAGAAAGGATACCATCAAAAACTCACCAAAACAGCATATACGTATCAATGGAGAAATTCGTTATCCGGAAGTACGTGTGATTGGCTCAAGTGGTGAGCAGCTTGGCATTATGTCGAGTAAAGAGGCCCAGATGCTTGCGAAGGAACAGGGTGTAGATTTAGTGGAGATTGCCGCTAATGCTAATCCACCGGTCGTTAAAATTATTGACTGGGGTAAATACCAGTATCAAAAGATGAAAGAAGAAGCCAAGAATCGCAAGAAGGCTCGCGAAAAACAATCCGAGCTCAAGCAAATGAAGATTGGCCTTAAAATTTCAGATAACGATCTTAACATTAAAGTCCGTAAAATGCGTGGTTTTCTTGATGATGGTGACAGAGTCAAGGTGATGATTGTCTTTAAGGGCCGCGAAATGGCCCATAGAGAAATCGGGAGAGAGCTGCTTGATAAGGTTGTTTCCCTGCTTGGCGAAGATGCCATAATGGAAGGCACACCACAAATGAAC
>CAZHGO010000013.1:0-5432 GCA_964532185.1 uncultured Candidatus Saccharibacteria bacterium
TGGTGCGCGCGACTGGACTTGAACCAGCACAGCCGTGAATCTGGCCACTACCACCTCAAGGTAGCGTGTCTACCAATTCCACCACGCGCGCATATATAATATTATACCACACTTTTTTCGTATAACTAAATATTTACAAGAAAGGATTTTTTGTGATATAATGATAACAAATAAGGAGGTAGATGAGGAGTATAATTCAAAAATTTTCGGTTACTGTTCTGGCCGCGATGCTGTGTGCAGCTTTTATTACAACTACTAATGGTTTTTGCGAAGACGGTGACGGAGCAAACGACAATCAAACTATTGGGACTAGTATTAGTATTAGTCCAGTTAGTAAGATTTTACAATTAAGTGCCAGTTCAGTTTATGAGGATAGTTTTAGTGTCAGCAATAATGGCAGCTCCGATATGAAATTTGAGGTTTATGCGGCGCCATATTCTTACAGCTATTCTGAAACTGATGATTCTTATCAGTTAGGTTTTAACAAAGAGAACACCTACACCCAAATTACTAGATGGATTACGTTTAAACAAGCAGATGGCAATTATGCCGAAAAAGCTACTTTTACGGCTGCGCCAAATACTAGCGTGGACGTGACCTATCGCATTTCTACCCCTGAGAGTATTCCAGCTGGTGGGCAATACGCGGTGCTCTTTGCGCATACTTTGTCTGGCGAAGTCAATGGCAGCGGCATCAAGACTGAGGCTAGCCCTGGTTTAGTGGTATATGGGCGAGCAGAGGGCGAGACGAACGCTTCTTCTGAAATTTCAGATCTACAAATTAGCAGTACTCTAACGGTAGACAACCAAGAGAAGAATATCATTAATGCTTCTGCCAAAGTAAAAAACACTGGTAATGTAGACTTTATGGCCTCTGGTAAGCTCAAGGTTACTGGCATTTTTGGTCAGACTTATTATGAAACCACTGGAGTATCTGCAAAATCGCGTGTGTCAATCATCCCAGAGTCAGAGTTGTTAGTATCGGACAGTTGGGACGAGACACCATTCTTTGGTTTATTTAATGTAGAATGGACTGTCACGGGTAACGGAGGTACTAGTGAGACAATTACTAAATTTGTAGTGATTATGCCACCGGTGATAATAATTACGGCAATTTTGCTATTGACAATTGTAATTGTGTGGATTATAATTGTGATTAGGAAACGCAAAGAGCGTCGGTCCAAATTCATGGTTTAGGCCGCGCACCCTAGTGGAGTAGGGCTTTGCAGAACCAAAACAAAAATATCAAATAAAAAAAAGAAAGTAGAGTGTATGAGAAAAACACACAAAAAGATACTCGGCTTTGCAGGACTTGGCTTGGTGGCTGCTGTAACCACTGTTGCAGCGACTATGCCATCACCTGCTCTTGCAACCGGCGCCTACGAAGATGTTATTAAGGTGCGGGTGATTCCAGCCGAATCTGACATTCAAATCACTCCTGCCGATGGCGGAGAGATTCATGTGCCAGAATATGCGTTTGATGTGCTATATAGCGGCATCACAGACATCAAAGCAGAAATAGTAAATAGAGATGCCGACGGCAATATAATTTTTGGGCCAACGGAGATATGGCATATTGACGCAGATTGGAATCCGGATACAAAACATTTTGATTTAAATTTGGATGATTATGGTGGGTATGGCAACTTCACTATCACCGTAATTGGATCTGGTGTTGGAGGAGTGCCGGTTGAAAAAACCGCAACAGTAAAATACTCAAAAGAAGGCGGCAAAGAAATTGATGGTGGAGAGATTGAAGCAGATCCAGATACTGGTGATGCAAATACAGATGTAGATGTTCCTAGCGAAGGAGTCGGGAGTGTGACTTTGAACATTTACGATGATACGGGCAACAAGGTAAAGGGTCCAATTAGTATTTCTAACCCAAGTAGCATAGAAGGCGTAGACCTTAGCGATTTGCCAGACGGAGTTTATACTGGCGAAATCATTAGCAAGGATAGCGACGGTGATGTATTGGACGTGAAATATATTACAATCGTAATAGATAGAGATAGTGGCGGTGAAAACGTAGGCGTAGAGGTAAAGGATCATGAGAAAGAAATTACAAAGGCAGTGGTAACGATTAGAGATAAAGATGGGAATATTGTGGGACAAAAAGAGTTTGATCATCCTACCCCTGGAACCAATATGGATATCGAACTTGACGGAGATTTGCCAGCAGGTATATATACAGTAACCACTGATTACTATGATGAGGATGATGAGATAGTGGACACGGTGGTGACAACTTTGGTTAAAGCTGGTACGGATGGACACGCAGATATTGGAATTGACACGGAAATAGATACGGTGAAGACAATAGTGGGCGATATTTATGACGAGAATGGTGGCTTGGTGAGAGTAGTAAGAGCAGATCGTGAAACTGGCACATTGTATGTATATGACCCCAATGGTAATTTGATTGATACGATTCCTAACGGATATAGCGAAACAGGTGGGTTAAATATCCCATTTACTGGTCTTCCATATGGTGAATATACAGTAAAAGTAAGTTTCTTGAATCAATATGATAAGCCAGTTGGGGATATCTATGTGTACAAAGTATTATGGTACGGAAGAGTACCAGTGCCTGATACTGGTGGACTCTTTCAAGGATTGAATATTTCTAGAGAGGATTATTTGATTACGGGTTTGGTAGTGTTTATGGTGATTGGTGTAGTAGCGTTTGGTGTAGTAGCAAAGAGTAAGAGAGGCAAAACTAGTAGGAAGCATCGGAGATAGTTAAAATACTGCGCGGGTTAGTGTGTTACCCGCGCAGCAAAAACAGAGAAAAATCGGCACCGATAAACTGCGAGGGTGCCGATTTTTGTAAAGTGGGACTTTCTTTGAAAAAGAAAGTCCCAACGAAAGAAATTAGCTCTAAAAAGAAATCAGGCACATGTCCTGATTTCTTTTTTGTTTATTATTGTTCTTCGATTGCCGCTTCTTTCTTCGCCTTTTTTTCAGACTCTTTTTTAGCCTTTTTGGCTTTATTTTCGAGAGCAGCTTTCATCTTGGCAGCGCGTTCGGCGCGAGCCTTGAAGCGGTCTACGCGGCCTTCGGTATCGATAATCTTTTCTTCGCCAGTGAAGAAAGGATGAGAGGCGGAAGAAATCTGGATTTTGACCAGAGGGTATTCGTTGCTATCTTCCCATTTGATAGTTTCTTCACTCTTGGCAGTAGACTTAGTCAAAAATGAAAAATTTGCAGCTTCGTCCATAAAAACGACAGCACGATAATCTTTAGGGTGTAATTCTTTTTTACTCATAATTAGTGATATTATATCAGAGATTTTTAAAAAAGTAAAGAGGCAAACCATGTGGTTTGCCTCTGGTTTTACAGGATGGTGTCGATATCTGTGACTATCTCATCGATAAAGTCATACCTCAAGGCATCTTCTGGAAGCATGTAAACTTCTTCTCGGATTCTGCTATCATATTCCTCTTCGGTCATTTTACCATGAGCTAACACCTCTTTTTTGACGACCTCCCTCTCGAAACGATCTAAAAATTTCATCAGATCTTGAGCTTTGCCGCCACTATCATATGCCCCAGTGTATCCTTCGTGCATCAGGAAACGCATATTAGGAAGGGAATACCTTTTATGTCCAGCAATGCCAATGAGAAATGCCATAGAACTCCACTGCCCGATATTGATAGTATAGACTGGCGTCTCGGAGAGCTCAATCGCAGAAACAAGGGAAAAGGCCTCAGTTACACTGCCTC
Source organism: uncultured Candidatus Saccharibacteria bacterium (assembly GCA_964532185.1). Classification (GTDB taxonomy): domain Bacteria; phylum Patescibacteriota; class Saccharimonadia; order Saccharimonadales; family Saccharimonadaceae; genus Nanosyncoccus. The sequence goes on from CAZHGO010000013.1 coordinate 3,725, forward strand.
CAGGAGAATTAATATAGAGCCGAATAGGCTTACGTTCTTTTGGTGGAGTGTCCTTTGCAGCGTCATAACGGTTGTATTCCATGATGTATTCCACTAGCCGCATGGTCTTTGACCGATTATAATCATCACCAAAGTCCTCTTCGTCAAGGGCTGAGATTCCAAATGTGAGATAGAGCCTTCTATCCATAAAAATCTTGTATTGTTCCAAATCACACACACCCATCTGAATCTGGACTTTCGCATTAGTATTAATACTGCCTAGATACGTTTCTGACATATCAATCACCTCCTTTTTAAAAAGCACTCACCCTGATTTTTTGATTTTAGCATGAAATCTTGATTTTTTCAAGAAAGTGTGGTATAATGGAGGTATATAGTAGTTAATGAAACAGCCTTTGGGGGATTTCCTGATGCGAGGTCCCAGAGGTGAAGAGAAAGGAAATCATATTATGACAGTAGCTGTTGATATGAAAGCTTTGCTCGAAGCAGGTTCCCATTTTGGGCACAAAACGAGCCGGTGGCATCCAAAGATGGCGCCTTATATTCACTCTAAGAAACAGGGTGCACATATTATCAATCTCGAAAAGACCGTCGAAGCACTTGAAAAAGCACTTCCGGCTATTACTGAGATTGCTAAGTCCGACAAGAAAGTTCTCTTTGTTGGCACCAAAAAGCAAATGAAAGAAATCGTCAAGGCGGCTGCTGAATCAGTAGAGATGCCTTACGTAACTGTGCGTTGGGTTGGTGGTACTCTTACTAACGTAGAGACCGTTAATCGTCAGATTCGTAAATTAAAAGATCTCGAGAAGCGCATGGCTTCTGGTGAGCTCGAAAATCGCTATTCTAAGCTCGAAGTTCAGAGATTCCAAGAGGAAATCGATCTTCTTAATGAGCGCTATGGTGGCATTAAGAATATGAGTGAGCAGCCAGCTGCAATCATCATAGTTGACGCAAATGAAGACAAAAATGCTATCAAAGAAGCTAAAAATTTGAATATCCCAGTATTTGCAATTGTCGATACCAACGTGGATCCAACTGGAATTGATTACGTAATCCCGGCAAATGATGACGCAATTAAGTCCACTCAATTAATTTTGGATTATATAACAGCAGCGATCAAAGAAGGTCGTAAATAATTTTAGTCAAAAAGGAGGATAAAATGGCTGAAATATCAATTGAACAAATCAAAAAACTAAAAGAGCTCTCTGGCGCTGGGCTGACCGATGCTAAAAAAGCACTCGTAGAGGCCAAGGGTGATTTTGACAAAGCGCTTGAAGCCATGAGAAAGAAAGGCCTAACTAAGGCCGAAAAAAGAGGCGATCGCGAGACTCGCGAAGGCCTCGTTGAAGCCTACATCCACGATGGCCGGCTTGGCGCAATCGTAGAAGTAAACTGCGAAACTTCTTTTGTGGCCAAAACCGAAGAATTTAAGACTTTGGCTCACCAAATTGCCATGCAAATTGCTTCAATGGCGCCACTTTATGTATCGGAAGAAGATATTCCAGAAGCTGACAAAAAAGCTAAAATCAAAGAGCTGGAAGAAAACTTTAAAGGCCCAGAGAATATGAAGGAAAAAATCCTCGAAGGCCAAGTGAAGAAAGCTTTTTCGGACAAGGTCTTAATGAATCAACCATACATTTTGGATGATACCAAGACTGTAGAGCAATTCATCAAAGAAGCTATTGCTAAAACCGGTGAAAATATCACT
>CAZHGO010000013.1:5532-16555 GCA_964532185.1 uncultured Candidatus Saccharibacteria bacterium
CATTTCGGGGAAGTATTTTTGCATAAAGAAAAATTCGGCATACGAGGAGCGCCAGAGCATGAAGCCGGAGATTCTTTCTTCGCCAGAAGTTCTAACTACCATGTCAATGTTGGGAACTTCTGGATGATAGAGATGGCCTCTGATTGATTCGGGAGTGATTTTTTCGCCATTTTTAAGTGCCAAATTGGCCGCGTCAGCAATTTCTTGCTCACCGCCATAATTAAAGCAAAAACAGACGGTGATGCCAGTACAGCCCTTGGTGATGTCTTCGGCTTTTTCAAGAGCGGAGGCGAGTTTTGGCCCAACATGGTCTTTGGAGCCTAAAATCAACATTCTAGCGTTCTTTTGGGCTAGTTTTTCGGCATATTTTAAAATTCGGGTTTCGGCTAGTTTCATGATGTAGGAAACTTCGTCAGCACTTCTACCCCAGTTTTCAGTACTAAACACATAGAATGTGATGTATTTAATCTCGGTTTCTGAGGCGGCGGAGACTAGTTCTTCTATAGTATCCAAACCTTTCTTGTGGCCTTCAATGGTAGGGAGACCTTTTGATTTGGCCCAGCGACGGTTACCGTCGGCGATAATTCCTAGATGTTTTAAGCTCATATCTTCATAATCTCGTCTGATTTGTTTTTGAATTCGGTGTCAATTTTGTCGGTGAACTCTTTGGTGAGGTCTTCGATATCCTTTTCGGCACGTTTTTTAACGTCTTCACTGAGTTCTTTAGTGATTTTGACTGCTTTTCTGGCATCTTCACGGACATTTCTAAGAGCCACTTTGGCGTTTTCGACCTTTTCGGAGGCATTTTTGACGATTTCCTTGCGGCGTTCTTCAGTGAGAGGAGGAATTGGCACGCGAATAACGCGACCATCATCAGCTGGGTTGAGGCCTAGAGCTTGGTCAGCTCTAATAGCGGCTTCGATAGCGGCAATGTTGGCCGGATCAAACGGAGTTACTACGAGCAGGGTAGCATCGGCGGCGGTGATGTTGGCGGCTTGGTTTAAAGGCATAAATTGTCCATAAACTTCTACCTTGATGCCAGATAACATGTCTGGATGAGCCCGGCCGGTGCGGACTTTTTTCATCTCCGATTTAAATCGCTCAATGATGTCTTCCATTTTTTTGCGATCTTCTTTGGTGTCAAACATAATAACTCCTTGTTTATTGCCCTAATTATACCACATATGTTGTTATACTCACATTCTTTCTCGGGCCGCGTCGCTCGCTCCCATCGCCATGGGGCTCGCGCGCTTATCCTCGCGCTGCCGCGCTCCGGAATCCCTCGAAAGAACGTGAGTATAACTTTGCCCATGATATGTGTGGTATAATAAAGTTATGGATATATTTATCGGAGTTATAGTAGGTCTGATTGTTTTAATGATTTTGGTGGTGGCGCATGAGTTTGGGCATTTTATTGCATCTAGAAGAAATGGGGTAAATGTACTAGAATTTGGAATTGGCTTCCCGCCAAGAGCTATCGCCTGGATTAAAGATGAAAAAACTGGTAAATGGCGCCGGCTCAAACGTTCGGAATGGGACAAATCCAACGTTACTAAGGTGGTCGGTGCGGAAAATAAAAAGGCGGTAAAATCTACCAAAAACAGAGAAGATGACAAAAAAATCTTCCAAAAAGGTCTGATTTTTAGTCTCAACTGGCTACCGATTGGCGGATTCTGCCAGATGGATGGAGAATCGGCGGAAGATGAAAGAAAAGGCACTTTTGGCAATGCGAGTTTTTGGAAAAAGACTAAGATTTTGTTTGCTGGAGTTTTGATGAACTGGCTAGTAGCGTGGATAATTTTAACAATTTTGGCCTGGGTAGGGATGCCGGATTTTCTGGATAATCAATTTACGATTGAGGCGGACACCAGAGTGGACCGGACCCCGGTAAAAATCAAACAAATCCACGAAGATTCACCAGCGGAGAGGGCGGGATTTCTTGCTAATGATTATATTTTGAAAATTAACGGGGAAGAGGTAAAAACTGGTAGCGAAGTGATCGAAAAAAACAAAGAAAATGCTGGCAAAGAGGCAACTTATACTATCAGGCGAGATGTGGAAGAATTAGAACTTAGTACCACTTTAAATCCAGCGGATTCTGAATACCTTTTAGGGGTGACGATGGAATCTTCGCAGGCTTTATCTTATTCCACTTGGAGTGCGCCGATTGTGGGGGCGGGGCTAACTTTGCAGGTCACTGGTGAAACTTTTAGAGGCTTAGGGGAACTGGTTTGGAATCTAATTACTGGTATAGGGAAGCAGCTAAGCTTTGACGGCGAGGTGCGCGAGAGTGGGCGCGAAGCCATTGAAACCGTAGGAGATTCAGTAACTGGGCCAGTGGGGATTATTGGGGTACTATTCCCATCCTTTACAGCGTCAGGGCCGGCAAATTTGGCCTTTTTGGCAGCGGTAATTTCAATTTCGCTGGCCTGTATGAACGTTTTACCGATTCCGGCTTTAGACGGAGGAAGATGGCTTTTGATTGCGATTTATAAACTGCGCAAAAAACGCCTCACCAAGGAGACGGAGGAGAAAATCGTGGCCAGGGCGTTTATTATCCTCTTGGCGCTGATTGTAATTGTGACGATTTTGGACATCACGAGGTTTTTTAGATGAAAAATAAGGGGTGGCTGAAAGTTTGGTGGGTTTTGGCGATTTCGGCATATGTTTTTGCGGTGGTAGTAGGAGTACAATTTTTGCTAGGGTTACTTTTAACCTGGTTAGCGCCAGCGGAAGTTTTAAGTTCGCCGGTGACTAATACAATTTTTTCGGTAATTTCTTATGCGTTGGCATTAGTAATAATTATTATTTTACCCCCCAAAATCTTCAAAAATAAAATTGAAAAACCGTCTCGGGAAAGTTTGGGCCTGAAGGGGCTTCCCACCTGGACGGATATTGGTTTGGCGCCAGTAGGATATGTAGTAAGTATTGTTTTGGCTACTGGATTAACAGCGCTGTTTAAATTTTTGCCATGGTTTAATGCTAGTGAAGCTCAAGATTTAGGATATAGCCCATATATGATGGGAGCTGAAAGAGGTTTAGCGTTCGTGATGTTGGCGATTATTGCACCGATTGCCGAGGAAATTATTTTTCGGGGATGGTTATATGGAAAACTCCGGATTAAAATCCCTAAATGGGTAGCAATTTTGGTAACATCATTTTTGTTTGGGCTAATTCATTTACAATGGAACGTGGGAGTGACGGTATTTTGCATGTCCATCATTACCTGTACTCTGAGGGAAATTACTGGTACGATTTATGCGGGAATGTTGGTACATATGTTAAGTAACGGGATAGCGTTTTTCTTGGTTTATGTAGTGGGAGGATTCTAGGCATGAAAAACCCGCGGCAGGGGAGCCGCGGGTCTGAAGGGGGTGTTTGCCCTAATTGGAGTGTTTCCACTTCTTGATTAGGGTCTTTGTCTTTGTGAGTATACTAGCAGGGTCCGATTCCTGGATAGCGTACTCGTCAAGGGGTATGGGCACGCGTGCATTCGCACACGAGGTTTGCTTGAGAGATTCAAATGAGGCAGACTGTATTTCGTATTTGTATGCTGCCTCTGGATCCAGTCTAATAATGTCTTCCATACTCAAGCGCTGAGGGTTTTTGAGTCCCAATTCCTGGCCTTGATAAAGGCAAACCGCCTGAACCTGGTCTGAGAACATTAACTTTAAAATCTCCAGTGGTTCCACGCCAGAGCGAGAAGTGAATCTCGGTGCACTGGAGCATTCTAAATCAAGCATAAACTTGCGGGTTTTTACTTGATTTTCGATCTTTTTCTGAAGACCGTCTAGAGATTTCTTGGATACGGCCGTGGATTTTAACGCCTTATTAGTAATAAACTCCACATCCGTTTCTTCGGCGTAATAATCACAGATGCTACCAAACTGGTTGTCATACACATCCATGATTAAAAACGGCGATTTACCACCATAGAGATTAGAAAGTTCCCGCACAGCCTGCACTGCCCGACTTCCGATTAAGAGGTCGCTAAACTTCTGGTCCTCCTTGGACATATCTTCGTTCAGAAGCTGTACACTTTCTATCCTAAACCCATCAATATTATGGGCTAGCCAGTATCTCATGATCTTCTTGAAAGCTTCCACCAAACCTCTGTTTAACACTCCATTCCTAAACCAATTTAGATTGGGCTGAAGAGGATTGGAGAGGCAAAGATAGTAGCTATCCCGATTATCATGTGTTTGCCAAGCCGAACCGTTACGACCAAGTAGATTTTGTCTAATCGGCCTTCTGGTGTTTCCCCAGATATAATGTAAGGGCTCGGTGTAGAACCAATTATGCTCTACCGAAGTAGAATCTATTGGTAAATCTAAAATCACCTTAAGATTTAGAGCATGTGCAGCGCGCACAAATTCATCAAAATCTTCCATGCTGCCGAGCCTGCTATTTATTGTGTAATAGTCGGACACATCCCGACCATGGTTTTTCATCGGCGACTTAAATATCGGACTGAGCCACACATAGTCAACCCCAAGGTTGGCTATTCTGGGTAAAAAACTTGTCATGATCCTAATTCCACCCCAAGAAAAAGGCCACAACTGGTACATTAAAACTTTACTATTTGCCATGATTCGCACCTCCTCATCATTTTTTTGGCAAAAAAATTAAAATACTAGGTGTATTACTTATATTATAGCACAAATAGCAAAAAAATGCAAGTTATGGTACAATTTGAGGTATGAGACTATCAAAATCTTTTATTAAAACTTTAAGAGACGCGCCAAAGGACGAAATTGCTAAAAATGGGGTGCTACTTTCTAGGGCTGGATATATTTATAAGGGGCTCGCTGGGGTGTACGATTATTTACCCCTAGGGCTTAGAGTAATTGAAAATATCAAAGGAATTATTAGAGAAGAATTAAACGCTTTGGGGTGCGAAGAGGTTTTGATGTCTGCTCTGCAGAGTCCAGAGCCTTGGGAGGCTACTGGGAGATTTTCGGATCAAGAAGTGGATATTTGGTTTAAAACTGAGTTAGCTTCTGGGGGGATGTTGGGTCTTGCACCCACCCACGAAGAGCCGATGATTGAGATGCTTAAAACTTACATTTCTTCGTACAAGGATTTACCTTTATATGTTTACCAGTTTCAAACTAAATTCAGAAATGAGCTCCGTGCCAAATCTGGAGTGATGCGAGGCCGCGAGTTTTTAATGAAAGACCTTTATTCTTTCCATACTTCGGAAGAAGATTTGGACGGGTTTTATAAAATGGCAGAAAAAGCCTACGAAAGGATTTTTGATAGATTAGGGCTAGGCGAAGATACCTATGAGACTTTTGCCTCTGGAGGAATTTTTGCTAAGTTTTCACACGAATATCAGACGCTTCTTCCTGTGGGTGAAGATACAATTTACTATAATGCCGACAAATCTCTAGTGTTTAACAAAGAGGTGTTTAATGATGAAGTGCTGGCGGAATTTGGCGCGTCTCGGGATGATTTTGCCGAGACTAAAGCGGCAGAAGTGGGCAATATCTTTAAACTCAAATTTAAATATACTGAGCCTTTGGGCTTAAAATACACCGACGAGAAAAATGAGGCCAAAACTGTTTATATGGGCTGCTATGGGATTGGCGTATCCCGCGTGATGGGGGTGATTGCGGAGAAATTCGCCGATGATAAGGGTCTAGTTTGGCCAGAGGCGGTAGCACCATTTAAGTATTATCTGGTAGGAATTGGCTCTGAAGGCATTAATAAGGCTGAAGAACTCTATAAGGGGCGCGAAGAAGAGATTTTGTTTGATGATAGAGAGGCTAGACCAGGGGAGAAATTCAAAGATAGTGAACTTTTGGGTATCCCTTATAGAGTAGTGGTATCTGACAAAACCTTAAGTGAGGGTAAGGCCGAGCTCACCTCTAGAGCTACGGGGGAGACAAAACTGGTTGACTTAGAGACACTTTTCGTGTAGAATGTTACTAGTATGAAAAAAGAAGTTCACATTACCGCTGAAGGTAAGAAAGATCTAGAAAAAGAATTGGCCGATTTGATTGCCAAACGCCCAGAGATTGCCGAAAAAATCGCAACCGCTAGAGCTTTTGGGGATTTATCTGAAAACGAAGAATATAGCTCAGCTCGAGCTGAACAAAAAATGACAGAAAATCGGATCTTGGAAATCCAAGATATTCTCAAGAATGCTAAGGTGATTAAGGCTGGCAAAAGGACCACTGTTTCTCTTGGCGTGAGCGTAAAATTAGACCTTGGTGGCAGAAAATTAGAATACACCGTAGTAGGGGCTACAGAAGCCGACCCAACCAAGGGCAAAATCTCTAACGAATCACCTATTGGCAAGGTAATTATGGGCCACAAAGAGGGGGAAACTCTAGAATTTAATGGTAAAAAGGTAAAGATCCTGGCAATCAACTAATATGCTACTAGAAGATTATCGCAACGAAAGACTAAAAAAGTTAGAAGCTCTGAGAGAACAGGGGATTGAACCTTACCCGTCTAAGTCTAATCGCAATTCTTATATTGCTGATGTGGTAAATCATTTTGATGAAAAACAGGGGCAGGAAGTTTGCGTGGCAGGGCGAATTGTGGCGATTCGCTCGTTTGGCAAACTGGTATTTTTGAAATTGCGTGACGCGTCTGCTGAGGTGCAGATTTTTATGAAGGCTTCTTCTGAGGCCACCCCTAAAGCTCTTTTGGGGGCAAAAGAGGTAAAATTACTCGATACCGGTGATTTTATTGAGGCAAAAGGCATCGTTGACAAATCTCAGACTGGGGAGATCTCGGTTTTTGCGGATTTTGTGCGATTACTCACGAAAACTCTTCGGCCACTGCCTGAGAAGTTTACTAACAAAGAAGAGCGATATCGCCGGCGCTATGTAGATATGAATGTTAATCCAGAGGTGCGGGAGCGTTTAGTGCGCAGGTCGCGATTTTGGCAGGCGACGCGTGATTTTATGAATAAACACGGGTTTATAGAGGTGAATATTCCGGTATTAGAGCATACTACCGGTGGAGCGGACGCAAATCCGTTTGTTACTCACATGGATGCTCTTAATGAGGATTTTTATCTTCGGATTTCGCATGAATTGCCCCTTAAAAGACTGCTTGGCGGAGGGTTTGAAAAGGTTTACGATATCGGTCCGCGGTTTAGAAATGAGGGGATTGACGATGAACATTTGCCAGAGCATATCGCCTTTGAAGCTTACGCTGCCTACGAAAATTACGAGGATGGGATGAAGTTTTATGAGGAAATGATTAAATATGTTTGCAAGGAAACTTGGGGGACTTTACAGTTTGAAGTAGGCGGATTTAAGATTGATTTGGACTGTGAATGGCCACGGGTTCGCTATGCCGATCTTTTGAGTGAAAAATATGGGGTGGATGTGTTTAACCCAGACAGAGAACAGATTATTAAGGTGCTGCTTGAGAATTGGGACGCTAAGGATCTTTCTAAAGAAGATTTTCTGAAGAAGCTAGAAAATACCACCACGCCACATTTGATTGACGATGTGTGGAAATTGATTCGTAAAACTTCGCCGGGGCCATACTGGGTGATTGAAGAACCTCTTTCACTCTCGCCTTTGGCCAAAAAATCATCAGAGAATCCTCTAGTGACAGAGAGGTTTCATCCGGTGATTGCAGGAACTGAAATGGGAAATGGTTTCTCGGAATTGAATGACCCTCTAGATCAGTTGGCGCGGTTTGAAGAACAGCAGGCCGCTCGTGATGCAGGGGACGCTGAGGCGCAAATGCTAGACAGAGATTTTGTAGAGATGTTAGAATATGGCATGCCACCGGCTTGCGGCTGGGGCAATTCTGAACGGAATTTTTGGTTGCTTGAAGGGGTATCAGGTAGAGAAGCGGTGCCATTCCCGATGATGCGCTCTTCTGAAGAATAATTTATATATTGTAAAAAAAGTGCCACTTAGCTGTGGCACTTTTTTGGAGGCTAGCGAATGATGATTTTTTGGGGTTTTACCCGTTCAATTTCATTGACGACTGTTTCAATAGCATCGTGCATACTGAACTCGTTTAGTCCAGAGCTCATGACTAGATTTTCCTGCAGCTTCAATATTCCACAGTCAGCATAATCGGTTACGAGCGTGATTTTACCATCGCTATCGCGATAGATGTCTACTCCTATAGGGACAAAGTGCTCCTCGCTCAGTTTAATCGCCCGATAATCGAAGTGAATTACCGCTTCGCCAGTCTCCTTCTTGTAAAATAATTTCCAATACTTTTTGTCTGTTGTCATATTTATCACCCCCCTTTGAGAGACAAAAATGTTGATAAAGTACGATATTTTGTGATTATACCATACTTGCGTTACAGTGTCAACGTAATACATGAGCGGTATTGACTTTTTTAATAGAGTGTGATATAATTAGAAGATAAGTATTTTTATACTAGTAGATTAAAAAGGAGGGTGTGAATAATGAAAGATGAAGCCAGGTTGAAGGAGATAAGCAAGTACGAGGAAGAAGTACAGAAGGCGTGGGACCGATTATCTCCAGAAAATGTCCCAGAAGATTGGGATGACACACTTTTTATTTGGTACGATGCCGAATGGAAAGCGTTTGAAGAAAAGTTATATAATCGTTTTTCATATGAGGATGACACCGAGACCAAGAAAAAATTGGAGACTTCGGCAAATTTGGTGAAGTTTTCCGTCGACGTAGCGGTGTTGCTAATTTGTGCATTGATTGTAATACTAACAATGTCAAACGGTGATATTATCGGCACTACGGTAGCTATACTGGGAACTGTGGTTCTGATTTTATGCAACCATTTAGTTACAAGCCGCATTAACAAGTCGGAATACTTAAGATATGTGGCTGAATGTAAAGTGAAGTCACAAATCTTAAAACAGCGCCAGGTAAATAGTGTTATTTAGAGAAGGAGAGAAGATATGATGGAGTACGCAGTAGAGAAGTATTTGAACGAGTTAACCATGAATGAAGAGGATGTCAGAAAGGAGCGGCTGTACCAAAAGTACCTAGCGAAGGCCAGAAAGAACCTGACTGAGATCAACGTCCCAGAAGATAAGGATGGAAGCCTGAAAAAACAATTACTTTCAGAGTATGACCATTTTTATAGATTCAGATGGACGAAAACCGGAAAGGTTATCGCAGAATGCGATGATGTCATCAGTGAGGATTTCGGGTTGCCAGTAGTGCTGCTTTTTAGTATAGTAACAACATTGCTGGCGACTGTGGCCGATTTGTATTTCGGCGATTGGGGGGCCCTAATGGTGATATTGGTCTCGATGCCTTTATTTACGTTATCGTTGCCTGCTTATCTAAAAGTGCGAGAAATGATTTCGCGCCGACGCGATTTGAGGACTGCTGCAGAACGCATGGCGATAATAGAGCTCTTGGAAACAAGGGAACCCTCCTGAATTAATCCCCCTTTATAGGGGGATTTTTTTGTTGTATAATATTGTTATGTCTGGTTTTAAGTTAGTGTCTAAATACAAACCCACAGGAGACCAGCCAATGGCGATTCGGCAACTGGTGGAAGGGCTTAATAAGGGTGAGAAGAACCAGACTTTACTTGGGGTGACGGGCTCGGGTAAGACTTTTACTATGGCTAATATTATTAACGAAGTGCAGCGGCCAACCTTGGTTTTGGCGCACAATAAAACTTTAGCTGCTCAATTATACTCTGAGTTTCGGGATTTTTTCCCAGAAAACGAAGTGCATTATTTTGTGTCTTATTTTGACTACTATCAACCAGAGGCTTATATTGCGTCGACTGATACTTATATCGAGAAAGATTCCGCGATTAACGATGAAATTGATAGATTGCGCCATGGGGCGACGGAGGCTCTACTCACTCGCCGCGACGTGATTGTGATTTCTTCTGTTTCTTGTATTTATGGCATTGGGGCACCAGAGAATTACTTGGCTATGTCGTTTGAAATTGGCGTGGGTAGTAATATATCGCAGATGGATTTGATTAAAAAATTAGTTTCTATCCAATACCATCGGAATGACCTGGCATTTGAGCGGGGGAATTTCCGAGTAATGGGCGATACGATTGATCTTTATCCAGCAAATGGCGAAAAGGCCTATCGCTTTGAATTTGCGTTTGATGTTTTGGAAGAAATTAAGATCGTAGATCCTCTCACTTTTGAAGTGCGGCAAAAACCGGATAAGATACATATTTTCCCAAACACCCACTATGCCACGCCGCAGGAAGAACTAGAAAGAGCGCTGAGATCGATTCGGGCGGAGTTTGACGAAAGATTGGCATATTTTAATGAGCATGAGAAGTTCTTGGAAGCCCAGAGACTTTCGCAGCGCACTAAATATGATCTTGAGATGTTGGAGCAGACTGGTTTTGTAAAGGGAATCGAAAATTATTCTCGCCATCTGGAAGGCAGAAAAGCGGGCGAGCCGCCGCACACTTTGATTGACTTTTTCCCGAAAGATTTTCTTCTGATTGTGGATGAATCGCACATGACTTTGCCGCAAGTTCGCGGGATGTATAATGGCGACCACGCCAGAAAACAAAATTTGGTGGATTATGGATTTCGGCTACCGTCTGCTCTTGATAACCGGCCTTTGATGTTTGGTGAATTTGAAGAAAAAGTGGGGCAAGCGATTTTTGTTTCGGCTACACCGGGCGATTATGAGTTAGAAAATTCGCCGAAACCGGCCGAGCAAGTGATTCGTCCAACCGGGCTTTTGGACCCAGAAGTGGAAGTTAGAAAAACCGACGGGCAGATTGATGATTTGATGGAAGAAATTGACCGTAGAATTGCCAAGGGGCAGAGGACCTTGATTACGACACTCACTAAACGGATGGCGGAAGATTTGACGGACCATTTGAAGGAGCGGGGAGTGAAAACGGCTTATATTCATTCTGATATAGACACTTTGGAGCGCGGGGATATTTTGAAGGATTTGCGTGAAGGAGTAGTGGATGTACTAGTAGGAATCAATTTACTCCGTGAAGGCTTGGATTTGCCAGAAGTGTCTTTGGTTGCGATTTTGGATGCGGATAAAGAAGGGTTCCTCCGCTCGGAGTCGGCTCTGATTCAGACGATTGGGCGGGC
>CAZHGO010000014.1:0-16315 GCA_964532185.1 uncultured Candidatus Saccharibacteria bacterium
CGCCAGAAAAAATGCTTGATGGGCTAGATGGGATTGTGGTACCGGGTGGATTTGGTACACGTGGTGTGGAAGGAAAAATCAAAGCGGCGGAATATGCCCTTTCACATAATTTACCATATCTTGGGTTATGTTTGGGTATGCAAGTTGCTTGTATTGCAGCGGCTCGCATGGGCGGGGTAAAAAATGCTAGTTCGGAAGAATTGGGGGCTTCGGAAAAAGACAAGAACAATGTGATTTATATTATGGAAGGGCAAAAAGGTAAGGAATCTACTGGTGGTACGATGAGACTTGGCGATTATCCAGCAAAATTGAAGAAAGGAACTAGGACTGCAGAAATTTATCGCGAGGAAGCAGAGGATTGTGGTGTGTATGTATACGGTACGAAAGTTCTAAAAAATGGTGATGTAAATGTGATAGAAAGACACCGGCATCGTTATGAAGTAAATCAAAAGTTTTTGCCAGAAATTGAAAAAGGCGGGCTTAAAGTTTCTGGGACTTCGCCAGACGGTAAATTGGTAGAATTTGTAGAAGCACCAAAATGTAAATTCTTTATCGCGACACAGGCACATCCAGAATTCAAATCTAGACCTTTGGCTGTGCATCCGTTGTTTTACCATTTTATCAAAAGCCTTAAGAATTTATGATATAATAAACCTATGGATGAGAGGGAAATACAAAAAAAGCGTCGTGAGAACGAGGAGCAAGCTACTGAGCAGCGCTCAAAAATTCTTGGTTTGCCATATCTAGACGCACGAGAATTTGAAAGCACTATACCATTAGTAAAGGATCTTATTAGCGTTCAACAGATGCATAAAAATTTTATTTTGCCTTTAGCTAGAGGTGATGGTGAAGAACATTATCAATTTTTGGTGACAAGCCAAACGCCGAAGTCGGTGATTGATAAAATGCGGCAAGATTATTTGGACCAAGGTGAGCGGGCAGATTTCTTTTTGATTTCTCAGTCTGCATATAAAGTTTTGATGCTGAGATATGATCCACCTAAGGAAGTCCATTATGATGATATTAAGATTGCTGGTGAGGGGGATTCGGAGACTATCGCATCGGTATCTCAAACTTTGGCCGGAGTTTCTACTGAGAGGGTATTTGATTTCTTGATTGATCAGGCGGATAAGTTGGGAGCATCAGATATTCATATTGAAAATTTGAGAAATGAAATTAGGATTCGGATGCGGGTGGACGGACTTTTACATCCAGTGGCGACGATTGATCGTGATAAATATCGGATTTTGATGGGGGAGCTCTCATCACGGGCGGACGTTTCTACAGCATCTAATCAGCCACAGTCTGGGCATATGCAAAAAGAAATTACTAGAGATGGCGCTACGCACCTTCTTAATATTCGTGTGGAGACTATTCCAACGATGTATGGGCAAGATGCAGTGTTGCGTTTGTTTAATTTTGATGAATCGCTTTTGAATCTTAATCTTTTGGGGCTTTCTAAGACGGAGCTCGCGGAGATTAATGAAGTGATTTCACATCCGCGTGGTTTGGTGTTGATGGTAGGCCCTACGGGTTCTGGTAAATCCACCACTTTGTATTCAATGCTTAATGCACTCAATACTACTGATAGAAAAATTATTACTCTTGAGGATCCGATTGAATATGGGATTACCGGGATTTCGCAGATTCCAATTCATACTAATGATGGTGGGTCATTTGCAGAAGGTCTGAGATCTGTGCTTCGTTTGGATCCGGATGTAGTAATGGTGGGTGAGATTCGTGATGCAGATACGGCTAAGACTGCAATTCAAGCATCCATTACAGGGCATTTGGTTCTTAGTTCTTTCCATGCTAATTCTACTTCGGCAGCGTTTTCGAGGATGATTGATCTGATTGGCGTAAATCCAATTTTTTCTTCGTCTATTCGGTTGGTAGTGGCACAGAGATTGGTAAGAAGATTGTCTGCATCTAAGAAGGCGCGTAGAGCTACGGAAGCAGAGGCGCGTTATATTAAAAAAGTCTTGGCTGGTGTAAATCCAAAATGGTTGAAGGGGATTAAGGGTATTGCTGCTTCGGAAGAGCCAGTAAAAGAAAAGAAGAAAACTCCAATTTATACGGATGACGCAATGAGAGCTACTAAACTAGACAAAGCAGTGGAGGCGTTTGATGAATGGGATGACGTGGAGTTTGATCTTGATCTTGATGAAATTGTGCTTTATGATCCAGTGCCAACTAAAGAATGTCCATTTGGTTATAATGGGCGGACGGTGATTATGGAACAACTAGTGGTGTCTGATGATATCCAGGCGTTTATTCGTGGGGATGTTTCCGTCATCAACACGGATGCGATTGAAAAAGTAGCCAAGAAACATGGTATGCTTACTCTGGAACAAAAAGGAGTGCTGGCAGCACTCAGAGGTGAAACCACTCTAGCTGAGATTTCTAGAGTAATATAATCATTTTGGTAGGGCCAGTAGGAATTGAACCTACATTGTATCCTTAGAGGGGATATGTCCTATCCGTTGAACGATGGCCCCGTACTATATATTATACACTATTCTTCGGGTTTTCTCAACTTGTAATAGATAGATGGGGCGAATCTGATGGGGGCAAGGGCGGATTGGGCGGTGTTTTCCATTTTGACGAGGCGGTCGGTTTTGAAGACTTTCTTTAGAGTTTCGCTACGGAAATTAGAAACCGAAAGGACTTTTTCTTGTTTGAAACCGATGCGCTTGAAGAGCTCTTCTACGTATTTGGGGTGGTAATTATAAAAACCGGTTTCGCAGATTTCGGTGTAGTTGGATGGATTTTTGCTCCAGGGGTTTTCTTTGGAACGGAAGGTGACGTAGCGAGCCATCTTGGGGAGAGTGCGCTTGTTGGCAACTTCTATGACGGCAACACCGCCTGGTTTTAGTACGCGGTAAAGCTCTTCCATAGCTCTATCTAAATGCTCTAGATGATGAGTAACGCGGACCATCATGAGACCATCTAGTTCGCCGTCTCTAAAGGGAAGTTTGTAAATATCACCAGCTTTGGTGTCTAGTTTGTCACCATAGATTTCTTTGGCTTGCTCGAGTTCGGATTTGGAATAGTCAAACAGATAAATTTTGCGAGCACGTTTTAAATATTCGTTAGCAAGGCGGCCATAACCACCACCTATATCAGCGAATTTTTCCATTCTTTTGGGGAGGAGTTTTCTAATGGCCATGCGATCGGCTTGATCTTCGTACTCACGATTGGCATCTTCCCAGAAGATTTTTTTGTAATCGTATCCGTTGTAGTCTGAAACCATTTTGTTTGCCATACTGTATATATTATATCACAGATTAGAGATTTTAATAAACACGAATAAATGTATTGACAATGTATTAAGGATGTAATACAATATAGATAAGGAGAAAATATGAACGATACTGCAATTACATTTAGAACAAACAGTAAAACGAAAGCTGAAGCTCAGCAAATTTTTGCGGATTTGGGGATGGATATTAGTACTGCATTGAATGTGTTTTTGAAAAAAGTAATAAAAACTGGTTCAATTCCTTTTGAGGTCTCGATTTCTGAAGAGCCAAATGAAATTACTCTTGCTGCGATTGATGAAGTTTATAAACATCCTGAGCTAACAGAGGGGCCATATACCACAAAAGAGGAGATTCTGGAGGCTTTGCATGCTTAAAGTCCGCTTGAGTAGGCAATTTCGCAAAGATTTGCAAAGAGCCAAAAAACGTGGGCTGAAAGAGAAAAAAATAGACAAGGTAGTTTTAATGTTGGCAGAAGAGAAAAAATTGCCTGCAAAATATAGGAATCATGCACTGGTCACATCTAGAAACTATAAAGATATGCGTGAGTGTCATATTGAATCTGACTGGTTGCTTATATACCGTATAGAAGATGATACTCTTACTTTATATCTAGTGCGTACTGGTAGCCATAGTGATTTGTTTTAAATTTAGCTATAATGATGAGGGATATAAGAATTGGGTATTGTATTAGGATTATGATTGTGCTAAAATGAAGGTAATGTTAAAGGTTGTGCATAATTTATTGGGCAAAATTGGCTCTCTGGTGAAATCCTATATATATATATATATATAGGAGCGCTGAAACTTTCTTTTTAAAAAAGAAAGTTTTTGAAAAGAAAAATAATATTGAATCTGAAACGAAAGTGAATTCCGTTTCAGATTTTGATTTTCATATTGGCAAGAATAGGATTATTCGTATTGTATGGATGGTTACTTCTTTTGTTTTATTTCTTCTAGCTTTCCTTTCCATCTTCCCAATCATCAACCATAAAGAATCAGCAGAAGCTACCGCAGGTGTAGCAGAAATCCCTACTATCACTATCACTTCAGCTTCTACTATGGCTAGTGTAGACATTACTCCAAGTAGTAGTATTGGTACCTTTAGAGCCTCAGATAATAACTCCAATCTAGCTTTTAATGTTAAAACCAGTAACTATACTGGCTATAACCTTACTCTCTCTGCCAGAAGTGGTGATACTAATGGTAAACTTACCAATACAAGCCATAATGATACTCTAGATTCTATCACTACTGCTATAGACGCTAATACCTTTGAAACTGATACTACTAATACTTACATTAACAAATGGGGTATTAAACCTAGCAAACTCAACTCTACTAAAAACACTAACTATCTACCAGCTCCCATAGATACTACTGGCTTTACTATGGACACTACCAGTACAGCTAATCCTACTACTGCTAACAACTACACCATTGATATAGCTGCTAGAGTAGACTACACCAAACCAGCAGGTACTTATACTAACACTTACATTCTTACTGCTACGGCTAACTATGTAGCCTATCACATAGATTATTATGATTTGTCTGGTATTAGCTCTTCTACACTTAATGATAGTGGCCTTACTTGGACTAATCCAACTTCCGGTACTGCCAAATTAGCTAGCTATACCAAAATTGCTGATCAATCTGCCTCCAACAACTCCGCTGCCACTATTACACTTGCTCCTATTAGTACTAGTACTGGTAGTGCTCTTGCTACTCCTACTAGGCATACCTATACCTTTGCTGGTTGGTGTAGAAATAGTACAAATCATACTGAAATAGGAGTGAATCAGACTGTTACTGCTATTCAAAACTCTAGCAACAAAGTTACCGCTTATCACAATCCAGGTACTATGTGTAATGGTGCTATACCAGACTACAATACTAGTACAGATAACTTTATTAAAGCTGGAGATACTAACTTCAAACTAGATCCTACCAAAGATAATACCAACATCAAACTCTATGCTGTCTGGAAACCTACCACCTTTACAGAGGCTGGTATTGCTACAAATGCTAATATGCAAAGTATGACCAATGCTATTTGTAAAGCTACTACGCCAAACCAATTTACTACTTTGAAAGATGCCAGAGGAAGTTCTGCCTCTACTTATGTCTCTTACGTCATTATCAAGCTGCTAGACGGCAATTGTTGGATGGCAGATAATCTTAATTTTGATGCGTATACGTACAAGAATAATATTACTGCAGCTAATACTCACGCTGAAGGTACTGTAGGTTCTACTGCTCTTGCTAGATTTAAGACTACTACTAGCAGAGGAACTGGCGAGGAAAGATATGCTACTTCTGCGATTAATAGCAACTCTACCTATGCCTCTGGTGGAAACTGGACAGCAGGCTATACATTTTCAGATCCATTAATAAATAGGGGTGGTGTCTGTAAAGAAGTTGGTACACAGTATATGTGCCTTTATCCATATCAGAAGGGGACATATAATGGCACTACATATACTGGTGAATATACTAATGATACAACAATAAATCTGTATGGTAAACCGTTTGATACGAGTACTGGCGAAGGTGTCGCCAATATTACATATGATTTTGGTCCTGGCGGTTACAAAATTGGTGCATATTACAATTATTGTGCGGCTTCGCTTGGTTCTTATTGTTACGGCGATGGCACTAGCTATGGAACTTCGTCTGGTAACGCTACTGAAGCAGATATCTGTCCAGCTGGATGGAAACTACCAACAGGTGGTACTGATGAAGATTTCCAAAATCTTTATAATAAAATAGAAAATATTACTACTACACCAGCAAACGCTACCAACTTGCTAAGTTTTCAAACAATGCTTTCTACGCCAATTTCAGGGCGTTATCAAACTGACAGTGCTGGCAACCAAGGTAAGACTGGCTACTTCTGGTCTTCTACATATTGGAGTGCGCTATCTATGCATCGTGTGGGCCTTCGAGGCACGTCGGTTTCAGCAGTATCTCAAGATAATCGTCACAACGGCTACTCCATCCGCTGCATCGCCCAATAATATTTATCGCGAATTTTCGATTTCCTCGTTTTTAGGAATCCGTTCTACCTCAGGTGAATAGATTAGATAGCTGGGGTTTTCAAAATGAATTTGACGGATTTGGCATCGGTGTCGCCGAAGTTTTTGTAGCTGGCGGCGGCGCGAACAGTAGCGCGGAGATTGTTAGTAAAACTAGAAAGATCTTTGCTGGCAAAATTGACAAGTTTGTCGATACCAGAAGTTTTGAAGGCGGTGAGACCATCCTTCAGGGTAATGGAACCTTGATAGAGTTTGGTTTGACCTTCGTAGAGTGTACCGAGACCGTTTGAAAGTGTAGTGCTGCCTGCGGCGGCTTTTGCTACACCGTCGGTATAGCTGATAAGGCCATCATAAAGAGTGTTGAGTTCTGGTAATTTTGATAAGCCGGTGGTTAGTTTTGTGATACCGGCATTGATTTGTTCGATACCGGCGGTAATTTGGTTGATATAAGCAAGAATGGTGGCACGAGCTTCGGCATACGGAGGTAAATCTGGAATGGTGGCAAGTTGTTGTTCGAGGTCGGCTTTTTGTGTTTCTAAGCTACTTTTTTGATTGTTTAAGGAATCAATTTTTTCTTGCATGAGTTCTGCGATGGATGGAGCAAGATTTTTGATTTCGGTGACGCCGGCGATAAGCTTTTCGTTGTAGGAAGTTAGTTCGTTAAGGCCGCTAGCGAGAGTTTGAGAGCCTTCATAGAGAGTTTTGGTGCCGCTAAGGGCAGAGGCAAGACCGTTCGTGAGCTCATTAGCACCACTAATGATTCTGTCTAAACCATCTGATAGTTGATAAATGGAATTTATTACGCTATCTAAATCGGTGAGCATGGATAAATCGATATCAGCAATTAAATCATTGGTAAAGACAGTATAAACATCTTCTAATTTGAAGTCGGTAACATCGGCTTCGAAGGTGAAGCTATCTGGCAAGAAATCCACGCCGAGGTCGGCACTTACGCCGGCCAGACCAAAGCCTGTAACGATGTAGCTATCTGGAGTTTCGTGAAGAAGTTTGCCGTTTGTCATTCTAAGGTTAGTGAATTTGGCATGGTCTAGAACTAAGTTGGTGATGGCAAGGAAAGGAATATATTTACCCTGATAGCGGGCAGTGGAAGCATATTTATAAACAATTTTAACGTGGCCAGATTTGCCGGAAAGATCTTTAGCAGAAATTTCCTCACCGTTTAGGTAATAGGTGGCGTTAAAAGTAAATGGTAATTCTTCGGTGCCGCTATAAAGGGTGCTGCCGATGAATTTGGATTTTTCGTTGCCATTTTCGTCGGTCATCACATAGACGGTTTCGTTCTGAGTGCTGATGGGGGTTTTGGTAGTAATGAGGCTGGAATTATTTGCCAGAAGTCCTTGATTTTGATTAGATTCTTTGGCACTGGCAGTGTTCAAGACTGCAACTAATGTAACGCCCCAAATTGCCATGCTGATTAAAGTTGATATAACGATTTGCTTCTTCATTTTTTCTCCTTTATTAATTTTTTCATGCCAAGCGTAGTTCTAATAACGAGTGGGTCGGTCAAAATTAAGGCTGGGGCGAGGAAGAGCGGGACGGCAAAGACAGAAATAACAGCGCCACGAGCCATCAAAAGGCACATCGAGCTAATAATGTCTGCGCGGGAATAGATAGCTACACCAATGGTGGCTGCGAATAGAACTGCACCAGAAATAATGATAGATGGAATGGAGGTTTTGAGGGCAATTGTTGCGGCCTGTTTTCTGTCTTTGCCGTCCAAACGTTCACGCTTGTAACGCGTGGTCATAAGGATAGCGTAATCAATGGTAGCCCCAAGTTGGATGGTGCTAATACAAATTGGTGTGATGAAGGAAAGTTTTTGACCCAAGAAATAACTTAAACCTAAATTGATGAAAATGGCAGCTTCAATTACGGTAATTAGAATTACTGGCAAAGAGATGCTGCCGGTAACAATAGCAATAATAATGAAAATAGCGACAATAGAAATGGCATTAACTACTTGGAAATCTATAGAGGTTAAGTCAATCATATCCTGAGTGGAGGAAGCTTCGGAAACGAGCAAGGCTTTTTCATCATATTTTTTAATTATATTGTTGATGTTTTTGATTTGGTCGGCCATTTCGTCTGTGGCGGTGCGGTATTCGGAAATCATGATGGTGAGCTCCCACTTATCGCTTTTTGCGACATTCACAACGTTAGTTGGTAAAATTTCTAGTGGGATTTCGTTGCCTAAAGCGGACTCTAGATTTAAGATGGTTTTGATACCAGTGATACTCCTTAGCTCTTCAACCATATTATTAACAGTGGGTTGATCTAGATTGGAACTAGACAAGACCATGTGAGTATTGGCCATACCGAAATTCTCGGAAAGTTTACGATTGGCTACAGCAAATTCCATGTCCCCAGGAAGGCTATCCGAAATGGTGTAGTAGACGTTTTCGTTGGCATTTTTGTAGCCAATGATAGCTGGTGGAATAATGGCAACAAAGATAATGAGTAGAGCGGGAAAGATTTTGACGATACCTTTGCTTAGCTTGGTGAAGTCTGGCAGGATGCTTCTGTGATCAAGTTTTTCGATAATGTTGCTGCAGGTGAGAATTAATGCTGGGAGCACAGTAACGGATCCGATAACGCCTAAAACAACGCCTTTAGCCATTACGAGACCAAGATCTTTTCCGAGGCCAAAAGTCATAAAACAAAGTGCTAAGAAACCAGCAACAGTAGTGGCTGAACCTCCAAAAACGGATGAAAGAGCCGATTTGACAGCTTTTTTCATGGCTTCTTCTGGGCTATGATTTTTGTCTTTTGCTAGAAATTCACGATAGGCATGCCAGACAAAAATGGAATAGTCCATGGTGACGGCGAGCTGCAAGATAGCAGAAAGGGCTTTGGTAATGTAAGAAATTTCACCGAAGATAATATTGGTACCGAGGTTGATGATAATCATGATGCCAATACTAAGCAGAAAGAGAATTGGGGCAAGCCAGTTGTCTAGGAGAATAAGCATAATAATAAGAGCGAGAGTTCCAGCGATGATAACGTAAAAAACTTCTTCTTCTTCGCTAAGTTTGCGAAGGTCGGTAGCAAAAGCGGACATGCCAGAGAGATAGGCGTGACTATCGGCGATTTCGCGGATTTTGATGACAGCATCCATAGTCTCATCTGCGGAAGTAGAAGTGTCAAAGAAAACGGCAATTAAGGATTCGTTTCCTTTTTGGAATTTATTATAAATTTCGGTGGGGAGAATTTTGGCAGGAAGCTCGGCTTGATTAAGAGTGCCAAAGCCAAGGACGGTGTCTACATGAGGGACGGTTTTGATTTTTGATTCTAGTTTTTGCTGCTCTTCTTCTGGTAAATCTTCGGTAATAATAATGGAGAAGGCGCCTTTGTGGAAACTGTCCAAAAGTTCTTTTTGGCCCTGGACGGTTTCCATGCTATCTGGGAGATAGGTTAACATATCATAATTAATACGAGTATTCAAAAAACCAATAATAGCTGGGACTACTAGAATTACAGCTAGTGCCAAAATGAATTTACGGTGTTTGACGATAAAATTTTCCATACTCTACCTTTGTAATAGAGTATTATACCACTAGAGAGCAGAAAAGAAAATTGCTAGTGCTTGCATCAAAATTTTATGTTTGTTAGAATAAAAAATGTTCTTTTGCGAATTAAGGAGGAAAATAGATACATGCGTATCAAAAAGCTCAAGCGCCGCGAGGCGATAAAAGCTCAGGTAGCTCCTGCTGAATGGCAAGAGTTTATCGAAATATAAAATAAGCCCTTTTCGGGGCTTATTTTATTTGATAGATTATTTTTTTAGTTTGGTTTCAACGATTTGTTTGATAAGGTTAATGAATTTTTCGCCGGTTTGGGCACCTTCCCACGTGAGAGTTTCACCATTAACTATGACACTATCGGTTTCGGACTTATCGGTATTGGCCCAATCAATCCATTGACCGTCTATGTAAAAGGTTGGAGTGCCTTCTATATTGATGCGTTTGCCGATACCCATATCAAAACTGATTTTTTTGGAAACTTCGTTTGAGCTCATATCTTTTTTGAATTTTTCTAAATCGCCTTTACCGTTTGTGACTTCGATAAAGTATTTTTCAAAAGTAGATGTGCGTTCGGAGCCGGTGAGAGAATACCATTCAGATTGGTTAGAAAAGAGAGCATCACCGTATTCTTTCCAATAGCCTTGAAGGCCGGCGGCTTCCGCAGCGGAAGCAGCGGCGGTGGCATTTTGGTGATAGCTCAAAAGATAGTTTCTATACACAATCACTAATTTTCCATCTAAATCATCGACGACTTGATTAACACGAGGATTCATCGAAGCGCAAGCTTCACATTGGAAATCGGCGTATTCAAAAATGTAAACTGGTTCGCCAGTGTAGGAGCCGTTTTTATCGGTTTTGGCGTGGTCGCCAATATTGCCATTATGTTCGTCTGGTGCAATGACAGAATTAAAATCATAATTGTCAAAATTGGTGGCTTTGTTGTTGCCATCTATAACTAACCAAGTCGCCACTCCGATAAATGCTAAAACTGCTACACAAATAATTGCCGCAACAGTGTTAAAACCTTTAAAATTTTTCATATAACTCCTTTGTGATATAATTATTATAGCATGATTGGCGAGTTTTTATCAAAAATTCGGGGTGAGGAGGGGATGGCTGTGCCTAAGTACGAGCCTGAGCCTAAAGCCCCAGAACCCTACACGCCAAAAACCATTAATGATTTTATTGGAGTAATAAAAAGAACGCCGCTTTCGGTGATAAATAAGAAGGGACGTTCTAGAATCGCGGCGGTGATGTCTTTTGATGATAGGATTGTGGCAGATTTGATGGTCGGGCGAGCTGAAATGGTGTTTGTAAATGCAAAAGATTTTCTAGGGCCTTTGATGTTGGATAAGTTGTATAAATCTGGATTTACGAACTTTCCGGTGGTGGATAATCATAACCATGTAAAAGGGATAATTCATACGGAAGCTTTGAACGCTCTTGAGATTAAGAAAACCGATCGGGCGGAAAAATATATGGATAAAACAGTGTCATATCTTCATATGACGGATAGTTTGGAATTTGCGGTGGAAGAAATTGAACGGACAAATTCGTATTATTTTTTGGTGTTAGATTCTGCAGACGAGTTGGCCGGGTTTTTTACAGCGAAGATGTTACTTGATTATTTGTTGGGGTAAACACTCTCTTGGCGAGAGGGGAGAAAGGTGGTATAATTTGGTCTATGGAAGTAGGAAAAGAAGTTAAAGTTTCTGGCTGGGTAAATAGCCGGCGAGATCATGGGGGATTGATTTTTATTGATTTACGCGATTTTAAGGGGATTTTGCAATTGGTGGTGACGCCGGAAACGGAAGAAGCGTTTAAGTTGGCGGAGATGGTGCGGGATGAATTTGTGCTTTCTGCTCGTGGGGTGATACGGAGGCGCGAGCCAGAGTTAGTGAATCCGAATATTCCTACTGGTGATATTGAACTGGTGGTATCGGAACTGAAATTGATTAATAGAAGTGAGCCTTTGCCAGTAAATACGCATGATGATGGTGATGCTTCTTCGGAAGAAATGAGACTGAAATACCGGTATTTGGATTTGAGACGACCATCTATGCAAAAGAGATTGAAACGG
The DNA here is from genome assembly GCA_964532185.1 of uncultured Candidatus Saccharibacteria bacterium. GTDB lineage: Bacteria > Patescibacteriota > Saccharimonadia > Saccharimonadales > Saccharimonadaceae > Nanosyncoccus. Next base: position 11,921 of record CAZHGO010000014.1, read on the forward strand.
CGTTCGGAATATTATCGGGTGATTCGTGATTATATGCATGGTCGTGGGTTTACAGAGATTACAACACCGATTTTGGCTAACTCTTCCCCAGAAGGAGCGCGAGATTTTCTGGTGCCATCTAGACTTCATCCGGGTAAATTTTATGCTTTGCCACAGGCGCCGCAGCAGTTTAAGCAACTTTTGATGGTGGGTGGTGTTGAAAAATATTTCCAGATTGCGCCATGTTTTAGAGATGAAGATCCGCGGGCGGATAGACTTTATGGTGATTTTTATCAGCTAGATTTTGAAATGTCGTTTGTGGAAGATGGGGAAGTGGTGCGTCGTGAGATTGAGCCACTGTATATTAAATTGGTGACGGAATTTGCGGAAAAGAAAATTGTTTTAAGAAGCGAGGTGGCCAAGGCTTATGTACCAGAAGACGATATAGTTCCTAGGATTCCTTATGAAGTTTCCATGGATACTTATGGGGTGGATAAGCCAGATCTTCGTTATGGAATGGAACTGATTGATCTAACTGACGTATTTTCGGAAACTGATTTTAAGGTATTTAAACAGCCGTGTGTGAAGGCTTTGTGCGTGAAAGGCGCAGCAAGTTTGACTCGCCGTGAGATTGATGAATTTACTGAAAAGGCACGTAAACTTGGTGCTGGGGGTTTGGCATATATATTATATAGTGATGGGGAAGCCAAATCACCGATTCTTAAATTTATGAGCGAAAAAGAAATTGCGAGTGTGCGCGAGAAAATGGGGGCAGAAGATGGTGATGCGGTATTCTTTGGGGCGGATACGCGTGATTTAGTAAATAAAGTTCTTGGGCAACTGAGGATTGCTTTTGCAGATCATATGGGACTAAAAGACAACAAAGAAGTATCACTAGCTTGGATTGTAGATTTTCCATTTTATGAATGGGATGAGAAAAATAAGAAAATTGATTTTGGGCATAATCCATTTTCGATGCCAAAAGGTGGTCTTGAGGTTTTGGAAAAGGCTAAGACCGATGAAAAAAAGTTGGCAATTAAAGCCGATCAATATGATATGGTGATGAATGGTTATGAATGCGCTTCGGGCGCAGTGAGAAATTATAATCCGGAAATTATGTTTAAGGTGTTTAATATTCTTGGATATAATAATGAATATGTGGAAGCGAGATTTGGCGGGATGCTTTCTGCGTTTAAATTTGGGGCACCTCCACATGCGGGTTGCGCGCCGGGGTTGGATAGAATCTTTATGATATTGGAAGATGAAGAAAATATCCGGGATGTAGTGGCATTTCCAAAGAATGGAAATGGGATGGATTTGATGATGAATTCGCCGTCTGCTGTAGATAAAGAACAGTTGGATGAAGCGCACTTGGCGATTCTGCCAGAAGACGAATAGCTTATGCTATAATATATAATATATGGTGCGAAAAAGCGCGAAAAAGCTGATATCTTTGGTTTTAGTGTTTTTGTTTGCTGTTGTGACATTGGCCCTAGTAGGACAATCTACATCTGCACTTGATAAGGAGAGATTCGGTAAATATTCTAATTATCGGGTTTATTTCTATGATCAGGATGCAAATAGCTGTGAACCTGGTACTACTATACCTGGAGGTGGTTCTAATATTCCTTTTTCTGGTGGCGTTGAAGAGTGGGATGGTTCTTGTACTCCACTGTCAGGAACGCGGGCTGATTGGATTAGAAAGCAACTTTCTGGTATGCAAGCAGCAGCGACATCGAGTGGAATACCTTGGGAATTGCTTGCTGGGCAGTCAATACAAGAATCTGGTGGCGCAAGAGCGGAAGCTTGCGATTATAATCCGCTGGGGTTAAAGGCAAAGAGTGGACATGCTTCGTGTAGTAATGGTTTTGCTAAATTTAATAGTTATCAGGAGGCTTATCAATATTATATTGATAGTATAATTTCAATTAGAGAGGTAAAAAATAAATATCCAAACGATCCATATTCTGCGATTTCCTATATTCAATATGGAGGGACTTATGCGTATGCATCTTGTGATAGTGAAAGATATACACAATGCGTAGGCCATATGGGTGAGCCCACGCCTGGGTATGTAAATGGTGTCTCTTCTATTATGTGCGGTATTCAGAAGTGGGCAAAGGGTGAGGGAATTGCAATTTCTAGTGTGACGTGGGAGAATTATTCGTCATCTGGTGAAGTTGAGGAAGTGGACGTGGAAGAGGAAGAACAAACGAGTGGCAATGGTGCGGTATATTGTGATGAAGATGGTGAGCCTTCTGATGAAAATAGTGAAGATGAGGAGTATGAGGAGCCTGAAGCGGGAAATTTGGTGGATTATATAAAGAAATGGGCTTGGCCAAATTATGAAAAAGATAAGACTGAGAGGATGCCTGCATATGCGGAATATATAGACACCAAGGCAACATATAAAGGTGGTTGTAATGGAGTTGATTGCGGAGCGTTTGTGGCAAATATTATAAAAGCTAGTGGTTGGGATTCGAGTTATCCGCAATGTGGGACTAGTTGCCAAAGTCCGTGGTTGGCTAGTAATTGGAATAAGGTAAGCTCGAATTCACTTCAACTTGGTGACGTAGGAATTAAACCTGGACATGTAATTTTGTATGTGGGGAATATTTCCGGATTTAATTCCAACACGGCATCAGCTTCGCAATGCGATCGTGCTCCAATGGCGGGGGCTGATAAAAATTTAAGCAATTATACTTGGTATAGGAAGAGGTAGAATGAAAGAATTTTGGAATAATTTGAAAAATTGGCAAAAAGGTGGGATTCTAGCTGGAGCTTTGGCGGTGGTTGCAATTGGGATAGTTGCAGTGATATTTACTATGGGTTCTCAAATAAAAGTAGAGATTGTGTTTGATGAAAAAAATAATATTCCGACTGAAGAAATGAAGAAAATTCGCGAGAAGATGTTGGACGTGATACGTGATAATACGGAAAATTTCGATAGTACTGTAGTATATCGTGGAGCGGCAACTGATTATAGAGAGACCAGTGAAGGAAAAACTAGCACAGCAAGTTTTGTAGTAAATTTTGACACTATTTCAGAATCTTATAAAGTTTCTGTGGTTTGGCCAGATCCAGAAGATGGTTCGCCAAATATTATAATTTCTTGTGCGCTTCTTGATGGGGAATATCCGAAAACTCCATGTACAACTGAATCAAACTCTTCTTCTGATATTTTGGGATATTTGCCATATGTTGGTGAAGATGCTGCGGGTAGAAAATATGAAATTGTAGCAAGATATGATGACGAAAAGTTATATTTGGAAATAAAAACTGATGGTGATATGGACGAGGCTGTAACTGCAGTAAAAGATTGGATGAAGAAACTTAATTTTAATCCAGATAATTATCTACTTTATATTCAATCTAGACAATATATTCAAGTAAATCATGCCAAAACTAAAGATGTAAATGTAAATAAATATTTACCATATTTTATTCCTGCTAAATATTACATATATCCAATTGTGGATGGCAATAGCGATGTAACTTCTATTCGTGCGGAGTTAGGAGCTTGTACTGAGGCTCAGATTGAACCAGCTGAAGAGTTGGTGAGAGAATATTTGAGTTCTAATGGTATAAATTATCCGATAGAATTTGAATATTGTGTAAATTGACATATAATATAGAGTATGGCGACTCATGTTGATAGAAGAAAGTGGTTAGTTTATGGGCTTGGTTTTTTTGTGATTGTTGTGCTTTTGATAACGCTACTTTTTTTAATATTTTCGGAAAAGAAGTTACCGGATAATGCGGTGGTGATGGATGAAGATGTGATTAATGGTGAAATGCAGAATGAAGAGATGGTGAAGAAAATAAACGAGCTAATAGAAAGAGAGCCGGTGCTTGCAGAATTGCCATTAGTGGTAGAATATTATTCGGAAGATTATAGTGAATATACTAAATACATAATAAGCTATGAGTTGGATGATTCGGAGCGGGGTTTTTATTTGATTGTGAAAGACTATACTGGTGCTGGGATGGTGCCGGCATTAGGAAAATTGACAGAGATGGGGATGGATACGATAGGTTTGGAGCTAAAGTATGAAGATTTGACGGGTGATGCTTTGAACTTTAGAGCAGATGTGCTATAATATGATTATCTGGGTGTAGCACAGTTGGTAGCGCGCGACGTTTGGGACGTCGAGGTCGCAGGTTCAAGTCCTGTCACCCAGACCATTTTTGTTGGTACAAAAACTTGAAAAAGCAGAACTGTGGTACCTTCGGTGGGCAAGTCCTGTCACCCAGACCATTTTTTTGTGTTATAATATTTTTATCAGGGTGTGGCGCAGTTGGTAGCGCGCAGCGTTCGGGACGCTGAGGTCGACGGTTCAAATCCGTTCACCCTGACCATTTTTCTGGGATTGGCGCAGTTGGTAGCGCGCACGCCTGGGGGGCGTGAGGTCGCCA
>CAZHGO010000015.1:0-15771 GCA_964532185.1 uncultured Candidatus Saccharibacteria bacterium
GAGCAGCTCCGTCCTAAGGAGAAGGTTGTGCGTTCGACTCGCACCCGGGTCACCATTTTTTATAGAAAATTATTTGTCTACTACTTCACCCTCAACTGGCTCGTCATCAGAAGATTTGTCCGCAGACTTATCTGCATCGCCTCCAGAAGTACCAGCATCCTTCGATGCTTCCTGATACATCTTTGCCCCAATTGGCATAATTTTATCCGAAAGTTCTTTCGCAGCAGCCTCAAGAGCGTCCTTATCAGCATCCGCATCATTCAAGACTTTCTTTGCCTCTTCTACCGCAGACTTAATCGTCTCTTTATCTTCATCAGAAATCTTATCTTTGTATTCATCTGGCATCTTTTCCGCCTGATAAATCACATTTTCAAGACGGTTCTTTACCTCAATCACATCTTTTTTCTTCTTGTCTTCCTCGGCGTGCATTTCGGCTTCTTTTTGCGCCTTTTCAATATCTTCCTTGCTCATATTACCAGAGTTTTGGATGGTAATAGATTGCTCTTTGCCAGTACCTTTATCTTTGGCAGTTACATTCAAAATACCGTTAGCGTCCAAGTTAAAGGTCACTTCAATCTGCGGCACGCCACGAGGAGCAGGAGCAATACCATCAAGAATAAATCTACCGAGAGATTTGTTGTCAACTGCAAATTCGCGCTCACCCTGAAGCACGTGAATTTCTACTTGTGGCTGATTGTCTGAAGCCGTAGAGAAAATCTCCGACTTAGAAGTAGGAATAGTAGTATTTCTATCAATCAACGGAGTTCTCACGCCACCCATAGTTTCGATACCAAGGGTAAGTGGAGTCACATCAAGAAGCAAAACATCCTTTACATCACCTTGCAAAACTCCACCTTGGATTGCAGCGCCCACGGCTACTACCTCATCTGGGTTCACGCCCTGCATTGGGTCTTTGCCAAAGATAGATTTTACTTTTTCAATCACCGCCGGCATTCTAGTCATACCACCAACCATCACTACTTCGTTAATGTCAGAAGTTTTGAGCTTAGCATCTTTAAGAGCCTTTTCTACCGGCTCCGCCAATCTGTCAAGCAAAGGTTGTACCAATTCTTCTAATTTAGCGCGAGTAAGGGTATACTCAAAATGTTTTGGCCCCTCATCATCTGCAGATAAGAATGGCAAATTGATATCAGTTGAAGTAGAACTAGATAGCTCCTTTTTAGCTTTCTCCGCTTCATCCTTAATCCGTTGCATCGCTGCTGCATCTTTCTTAATATCAATACCAGACTCTTTCTTAAATTCATCAACGAGGAAATTCACCAAGATATTATCAAAGTCTTCACCACCAAGATGAGTATCACCATTGGTAGACATCACTTCAAATACCCCATCACCAAGCTCAAGGATAGAAACATCAAAGGTACCACCACCAAGGTCAAATACCGCGATTTTCTCATCTTTTTTACTCTCAAGCCCATAGGCTAGAGCCGCTGCTGTTGGCTCATTGATAATTCTTTTAACCTCAAGCCCCGCAATTTTACCAGCATCCTTGGTAGCCTGACGTTGCGAATCATCAAAGTAAGCCGGCACGGTAATAATCGCTTCGGTTACTTTTTCACCGAGAAAAGCCTCCGCATCAGCCTTAATCTTAGATAGCACCATCGCCGAAATTTCTTCCGGAGTATATTCTTTGCCATCCATCTCTACTGCCACACCAGTGCCTTTTTTCACGATTTTATATGGGCTAATTTCAAGATCGTGTTGCACTTCTTTGTCCGCAAATTTACGCCCAATCAAACGCTTCACCCCATAAATGGTGTTTTTTGGGTTAGTCACACGCTGACGCTGGGCCACTTTGCCTACCAATCTATCACCTTTTTTGGTCACCGCCACCACCGAAGGGGTAGTTCTATCACCTTCAGCGTTAGTAATCACCTCTGGCTTGCCTGCCACCATATAGGCAAATGCCGAGTTGGTAGTCCCTAGGTCAATTCCAATTATTTTACTCATATTATCTCCTTTTCTTTATCTAGCACTCATCAAGCCCGAGCGCTAATCTACCTCTAATTATAGCAAACTAGCACTCATGTGTCAATAGTGCCAAATTTTTTGTATAATATAATTAGAAAAGAAAGCTAGAAACCCAAAAGACCGTAACTCAAATTCATCTTTTCGGCTAACCGCTTTTTATATCAAGAACGGGGAAGACCACTAAGGCAACTACTGCGCTATACAGCGCACAGAGGTGCCATTGCCGCGACTGCGGTTATTCTGCGGATCCACTGCCGTACCACTAACGCTCATGCCGTACATATAGGAAGTACTAATAAACGTAGAGGACCAGAAGGCGCCGTAAGTACCCTGCCTGTTCGCAGTACCACTGTAGTAGCTCCCGGAGACCGGCGTAGAAAGCATAGTCTGAAGAGCTAGTAAGTTAGTAGCGGAGTTTGGTGTGGTAGTGATGTTGTTAATTTTGTCATAGAGATTTTGGAAGTTACCAGAAGCTCCACCAGTTGGTAGTTTCCAACCAGCCGGACAGATGTCGTAGGCAGAATCACCGGTGCCAGATGAACTATCATAGCAATAATACCCTGCCGAAGCCGCGCAATAGTTATAGTAAGTGCCAATCTTGTAGCTACCAACGCCATAAGTGTAAGGTTTAGTAGTAACTCCGTCTAGATAGTCTACTACCTTAGTATGCGTATATGATGCTGTTTCATATACGCCTACACATGGATAATAACTGCTAGTAGCAGAACCGCTACAAGAACCATGCCTATTGGCTAGAGGGACCGTATAGCTATAGGATGAACTCCAATCTTGGGTAGAATGAGAAACTGGGCTTGAATCAGTGTATGCTGAACTTAGGCTGCTATTAATTGCTCCAGTTGGGTAACGGTTGGTGGTACTAGTATTGCCACCATTGATAAAGTAATTCAGAGAAGTGCTATGAGCATGAGTATTAGAGGTACTAAGATAAGTTCTGTAAGCATAAACATCTAAATCTAGGTTATCTGCCATCCAGCAGTTACCATCCATTAGCTTGATAATAGCATAAGAAATATAAGTAGAAGTATCGTTGCCATTTCCTCTAGCATCTACCATGGTAGTGAACTGGTTTGGTGTAACATTAGCACAGGAAGTACCAATATCTTGCATATAAGAACCGGCAGCTACTCCAGCATCAGCAAAAGATGTAGGAGTCCATACTGCATACAAGTTAATGTTGTTAGTAATACTTGGGTCTAGTTGGATATTATCACCAGCTTGATAAATAGTGCCGTTACAAACTGTACTTGGGTTATTATAAGCAGTTACTTTATTACTAGAGTTTTGGGTAGCCACAATGGTATTATTAACATCCCCTAGGCACCAACCAGCAAAGCTGTAGGTATGTCTAGTAGGAGCAGAGCCAGCAGTATATTGTGGATTTAGAGCAATTATAGAACCGGTATTAGTAGAGCTAGCTTGGGTAGCTACTACTGTATAGGATGCCTCTTTGGCAGTACCAGAAGTGGGGTTATTCCAAGTAATGCCACTATCGTTTGGAGTAGAGCTACTAATACCAAGAAGATCATAGTATTTAATATCATAGACTATAGGATTTGCGGTAGCGGTAAAGATTAATTCATTATTATAAGTACCAGATGGCTGGTTATAATCTATTTTAGCCGCAAATCTCAGGGTGGTATTATCTCTATTGGTAGCTGCAGTATTTTCTAGAATGGTAGCACCTGACACAAATGGGAAGTAGTTAGAAGATAGGCCGTTTTTGTAGCCCCATCTGTTCATACAGTTAGTGTCTGTATCTAGACAGTTAGAGAAGTTAGCATCTGTATAGCTAGAGCCTAATGTATTGATACTAGCATTGATACTATCTAAGCTAGCATCTCTTTTTAGATCTGTACTATTATCTGCAGTAGACATAGAAAGTGTATAACCGGCTTCATAGTTAGTACTGACTGTTACGTCTAGGTCTTTATAACCAAAGGTTTTAGAATTAGGATTGAGATCTAAGACTATATTACTGCTTGACACATCAACATTGAGGCTTGGAGCGATGTTGACATTGTAGTCTACGGTTTCAGCGGTAGCACCCCCCCCCCATTAAGAGGGCAAAGGGTACGGAAAAGGCACCAGCAAGAATAGGCAGATACCTTCGTGAGTTACATAATGCGCCTTTTAGCATAACTTTATTATAGCACAAAATTCTTATGACAACAACATAAATAGACCGAGAAGTAGCACAATATGCAACGCATTCGGAAGACCAGAAAAGAATAGGAAAGAAACTCCGTATGCCACCGTTAAAGAAAGCAGCATCCCCGCCACTTTGCGATTTTTCAAAATCACCCTAATTGCCAAAATTAAAATCACCACAAACAGGGAAATACCTACCACCCCAGTTTCCAAAAGTAGCTCCGCATACTCATTTTGTACGATTTCTCTCGGCGCAGGGGAATAACCATGATCATAAAGTGCCTGCCCAGCTCCACCTATTCCTACCCCAACCAGAGCCGTCTTAAAATCTTGATGCCAAACTTTCAGCGCCGAAGACGCCAACCTTACTCTGGTGTCTGTAGATTCTTCCACATAACCACTATAAACGGAGTTTTCCACAGGCTCACTAGAGTTTTCCACAGGCTTAACAGGGGTAATTTCGTCACTTCCCTCCGGCACCTTTTCCCCGCCCTTCACGTCTATAATTCCTAGCGACAAATGATTTAGCACCTTCGCCACCCCATCTCCATAGGTATCAGCGGTAGGGGAGACCGCCGTCAAAATCCCTTGCAAATTCAAAGTAAAGAAAAACGCTAATACCAACACCCCCAGAGTCTTCAAAATAGAGAAGAGCACACCCTTCCGCTCAGATTTTTTCGCCCGCGTCAGCAAAAACCCAGCAAGGAACAAAAGCCCCACCACACATGCATAAATCGCCCCCCGCGAAAATGTCAAAAACAGACACGCCATAAAAATAAAAAATAAAACTAAATATTTTTTATTTTTATGACTAAAATACAACGAAACAAACAACGGAGCGAGGAGCAAGTTTCCCATAAACTGCGGCTCTATCGCCCATCCATTCGGATGCGGAAACCCAAACATCCGATACACACATCCATCGCAGAGAAGCGACGCCTCCTGAGAAACCCCAGAAACATCCAAAATACACTGCACCACACACCACAAACAAGCGAGTAGAGCAGAACCAAAAAACCACCGCCAAAAAATCTTCCAAAATTTCGCATCCAAATTTTCGCGAAGTTCATAAAAGCCGATTACTGCAAAAAACAGCGCCCACATCACCCCCGCAGTCAAAAACCCTCGCGTCGCGTTGAGAGACCAAACTACCGAAATAGTCGCAAAAAGTGGGAAAAGCCACCACAAAATACTCCCAAATACATGCGAGAACAGCTCCTTGCGGTATTTCTTACACACCATTATCAGGGAAACAACATCAAACACCACCAACCATATCAAAGGCAGGGAAAGTTCAAAATACATCGTTTCATTTTCACCTAACTTTATCACAGGGAAATAAGAAAAATAAAGCACCAAAGGCATTATGTATAGTAGATATTTATAAAACTTTCTCATCCACAAACTCCTTAATTTCTTGGTCGAATCTTTTCACGCCAAATTCCCTGGCTGTCTCCGAAACTTTTTCTCGGTCAAATTTCATTTTTTCAAACCCCAAAATCGCCGCCTTAAGGGAAGAAACATTTTGCTTATCAAACAAAATTCCATTTTTCCCATCTTTAATATAATCCAAAGCTCCGCCTTCGCCAAACGCAATCACTGGGCACCCCGCCGAGAGAGCTTCCACTGGCGCAATTCCGAAAGGCTCAAGGGACGGAAAAATATATCCACGCGCTTCAGCAAGAAGCCCAGCCAACTCTTCCCTTCGTTGAAGCGGCAAAAATTTGACAAAATCTGAATTTTCTGCCATTTTTACAAGTCGTCCGTGTTCCGGACCTTCCCCTACCACCAAAAGTTTTCTTTTTAGTTCCCTACACGCTTTTACCGCCAGATCCAATCGTTTCCAATTCACCTGCCTAGAAGTTACAATATAATAATCTTTTATTTCAGTATTATTATATTTAAAATCTTCTACTTCTACTGGAGGATGTATAACTTTAGCTTCTCTCTTATAATACTTAGAAATTAATCCCTTTGCATAACTTGATATCGTAATAAACTCATCCACCTTCTGTGCCGCCTCAAAATCTTTTTTACGAAGCGGCCCCACCATCAATTTAAAGAAAAACCGAACTAGTGGATTCAAAACTCCAAATCCTGGATTTTTTAGATATGTGTCATAGAGCTGCCAATAATATTGCGTTGGCACGTGACAATAGGAAATATGTTTGACACCCGGTTTCAACCGACAGACTGCTTTTGCTTCTGCACCCGTCACAGAGATCACTAAATCATATTCAAAAAGGTCAAGCCGCGAAAACCACCGCTGCCTCAAAGGCCCCAAAAAACGCCGAAAACAAGTCGGAAAAATTTGTAACCATCCTGTCCTAACGTCAGCATCATCAAACCAGTTGATTCCCCGTTTTGAGTATTTTGAAGTATAAATTGGCGCATCCGGAAAAATTCGATGAATTTCAAGCAGTACTTTTTCTGCTCCTCCTACGTTCGTTAACCAATCGCAAACAATCGCGACCCTCATAAGCCTACTTGGCCCCTTCCCCTCTAAATACCGCCGCTATAGTTCTAAAGAAAATCTGAAGATCAAGCAAAAGCGACCAATTCATCACATAATAAATATCCAGAGCTCTACGTTCCTCAAACGAAATGTCGCGCCGACCCGAAACTTGTGCAAACCCCGTCAGCCCAGATTTCACCGTGAGAATCAACGACCTATCACCATAATCCCTCAGCTCCCCCGGAATCAAAGCCCTCGGCCCAATCAAAGAAATATCACCCTTCAAAATATTAAATAGTTGCGGAAGCTCATCAAGAGAAGTCCTCCGAATAAACCGACCAAAACCAGTAATTCTCGGATCATCTTTGAGAAAGTCGCCATTCTTACGATATTTTTTAATTAACTCTCTCTTCCCCATTTTAATAAATGCTTCTTCTGGCGTCATTCCACTCCACTCCGGTTTCATCGAACGGAATTTGTAGCATTTAAATTTGCGATTGTAACGCGTGAGCCTTTCAGACTTAAAAATCGCCGGCGCTTTCGGATTTCTAATTTTTAAAATCAACCATACGATCAGCATCGGTATCGCAGTGAACACCAAGCCAACCACCGAAAACAAAATATCAAACGCTCGTTTTACCACTGCCCAACCCCCAGAAAGTGGTGTCAGTTTCACTAATACCGCTGGGGTATTTCCCACCAACTCCAACTCCCCAAAATGCGACGAAAGTTCCGTCTCGGATGGCACAAAATAATACAAAAGATGCCGATTCACCGCCTGCTTATAAACATATTCCGTATCCTTTTCGTCAGTCTGAAAAATCACATCAACTTTTACTTTTTTAAGAGCTTCTTTAAGAGATGAATATTGGTGCGTTTTTACATCAACCGGAATATATTTGTGGCTCGCCACCACAGCCGCCAAACGATACCCAGACTCTGGCGTAGAAGTGATAAAATCTACCAAATATTCCGTATTTTTGTTATTTCCGATCACCAAAACTTTTTTCACGCCATAATTATTTTTAAAAATTTGCCGCGCGATAAAAATTATCAAAATTCTTTCAATCATCAAAAACACAAACGAAAACCCAACCGCAAGAAGAGCAATCACCCTCACCGGAAAGAGATTTTTGCCCGCAAAGAAATCATAAACAATCAAAGCCGCTACCGAAAGCACAGCCGCCAGAAATACCTTCCCTACTTCTGGAAGACGCGATTTATTTAAAAACACTGATTTTTTATAGAGCCCAAGCGCCGCCAAAATCACCCACATAATTGGCACTAGCCATACAATTTCAAGTGTAAATTCCGCCAATTGCGATTCAAACATATAAGGACGTGGATCTACGTGCACCCGTATAAAATACGACAGCGCAAGCGACAAAATCAACATCACCCCATCACCAATTAACAGAGCTAATCGCAAAATATGATCGGACTTTTTCCGCATATATTTATTATAACAAAAAACGCCCCTAGTATCAAACCGGGGGCGTTTTTTAGCACAAATTATTCTTTAGTAAATTTCAACTTTTGACCACTCATTTCAATAATTACCGCACCATCCTTCACCTCATAGTTCATTTCCGTAACTGTACTTCCAGTCATAGGGGTAGATAATGTGATTTTGTTACCATCATAAGTAAAATCAACGTTGGTTTCTGCCGGAATATTAGAAGTTACGTCTTCTGTATCAGCAGTAGTCTCACCATTAGTCAAAGCGGTAGTAAATGAGCTCATCAATGAACCCATCTTTTCAGAATCTATTTTTACCGTAAACACACCTTTGTTGCCATCTTTGAACTCAATCATATAGTCCATCCCAAACGCTTTCAGCATACTTAGTGAATCCGAAGATTCATTCCCTTCACTATCCAAAATCGCCGTCACTTTATATGAACCCACGATATTAGTTTTATTAACATTAATCACTACTACCGCGACCACTGCCACAATCACTGCAATCACCACAGCACAAATTGCCGCAATCACGCCGCCGCTTATTTTCTTTTTTTCATCTGCCATAATAGCTCCTTAATTATATATCCTAAGTATACCACAAATTTCACAAACTCCGATTATGCTATAATAAAACTATGAAATATCACAAAACTCTACGTCAAACTTTTCATGATTATATTGATGGCAAGATAAAACTAAAAACTTACCAAAAAGTCGGTATTATGTTTTTGGTTGTAGTAATTGCTGGGTTCATCGGTTGGATGTACGAATTTTTACTCGCCTGGGCCGAAAATGGCCACATCTACATGAAAGGTGGGAATCTACTTCCGTGGATGAATATTTATGCCATCGGCGCAGCATGTTTAGTGCCAATCGTCTGGAAAATCAAAAAATATCCATGGCTAGTTTTTCTAGTTTCCGTACTCGTCACTGGCATAGTCGAACTCGCCGGCGGTTGGCTAGTTTATACAATTGGTAATGGCACTAGATATTGGAATTACTGTGACGGTCCCTGGGCCTTTGGCAGCATCAATGGTTTTGTCTGCGTTTTGAGTGTCACTTGTTTTGGCTTATCTGCGTTATTGCTAACTTATGTAGTTTTGCCATTCTGCGTCCACCTCGCACTCAAATTGAGTAAAAAAGCTTTTCTCACTCTCGCTATTACTCTATTTGTTTTAATTATGGCCGACGAACTCACCAACCTCACATTAAAAAATCTTAACCTCCCTAATGCCATGGATTTTTATCGCTCCCTCGGGCTAGAATATCAAAGTTTCTAATAGTATAATCAAATTATGGATGCAGACAATACCTACTGTTTTAATTGTGGGACATCTCTAGATTCCATAGGAGTAGTTTATGGCAAAAATATCACTGGCTGTGTTTATTGTACCGAAATTTGCCCAGAATGCGGTGAACATGTTTTTGCAGACGGCTGGGGCTTTACCGACCATTTACATGAAATGGACAATGCTGCCGGTTGTTGCAAAGCCTGCCTCAAAAAAGCCGAGGAAGAAACGAAACTCTGGGAGGATGATGACCTAGATGACAATTTGGACGACCTAGATGATATAGACAACGATTCTAATGTTTACCTTTAAACACCTTTTTTCTATGCCATTCTAAATAAAAATCCATTTCTGGAGCATAGTCGATTTTTTGTCCACTTCGTACATTCATCATTAATCTGTCATTTTCCGCCAATTCATCCGCCATCAAAATTTCGCCATCTTTAGAAAAACTAATTAATCCTTTATCAAACAAAGCATCATGATTGGGGCAAAGCAATATCCCATTATTTATATCACATTTTTCAAGTGCATCACTATCACACCATGGCTTGATATGACTAGCCACCAATAGTTTTGGACTGCTCACACCGCAAAGTTGACATTTCTTCCACTTTTTTAACAGCCTCTTGCGATATTCAGATTGCCCAATTCTTATTTTAGCAATAGCTTCTTTATCATCACCAATCAACTTCTTGACATAAACATCCTCGGGTTCCATTTCTTTAATTTCATCACTAATCCCATGCATTTTATTGTCAATATATCCAAAAACCGAATCCAGATATTTTTCCACTTTTTCATCACTATATTTTGTTGGATACCATAAGTTCGATTGGCCAAATCCATACCCATCTACTCGTGCTGTCGGCACTTTAAAATCTCTCTTTTCAGGCTCAATCAATACTGCATCATCTTTTCGGCAAAGAATCATATAATCATCCACTTCCAATATTCCGCTTTTATACAATTCCTCACGTTTAGAATTGACCGGTGCAGATTGTCTGTTGCGATAAACGGTGGCATTGTTATACCAACCTACAATATATTTTCCACCACGTTTTTTATTGGTTGCACACCAAATCACCAATACATTGTCCAATTTATCAGCTTGCGCCGCTATTGAATCAATATTTTCAATTCGGATACTCCAAGCCTGGCCATTAGTAGATTTTGTTTCTACAAATCCATAATAATATTCATCAGACAACGCAAAATTAGCAATCTCATGTCCGATCCCACCTTCTTTTATATATTTAGCATCCCCTGTAGGTTTATCATCCAACTCCCCATGATAACTATTTGCCCATCCAATATTACAGAATAAAACTCTTCTTTTCATATTTATTTCATTCCTTGGCAAATCTTACAAAGATGAATTGGCACATCCTCCGGATCTAATTTTGCTCCGCACATGTCACATTCATCATTCTCTGGCAAAAACCCCCATTTTATTTTCTCCTTATATACTATATTTATTATAGCATCGAAAACAAAAACTTACTGCGCTAATTCCTTGGTATATTTATATAGACCTTGTATATGATTTTCCAAAAAATAATAATGTTTCACATAAAACCCGGTTAAAACTACTAAAATTATCGCCAGTATATATAGTGGTATCATTTCTACCATCCAACCATTCATAGTTATCTCCCACGCAGTTATACAAACCGCCACTATCGCCAGCAGTGCAAAAAACAGCGTCACATTTAGATGAATAGATCTCTCTTTCTGAAAATTCTTCAACATCTCGGCATGGATTTTCATGAGTTGCTCCCTCTCTTCCCTGCTCAAATCTCGCTTGGATTCTTTTTCAATAAATTTCTCATACTCTAAAATTTTCTTTTCCATATTATTCCTTATATATATTATATCACCCATCTTCCCTTTAATTTTTCCCTGTAAAATAATATCGTAGATATTGATAATGTTGACATTATTACGTAAAAAGAGTAAAATAGCAGTATTGACGGTTTTAGGTTGTACGATTGAACATAAGGCGAAGGTTTATTAGTCAACGAATTTTAAAAGCTACCGGCGACTAAAAGCCTTTAATTTTGTCTTTAAAAGTTTCTAGTCGCTTATAGCGACCGAGATTTTATCTCGTATTTCAAGTTAAGACAAAAAATAGCCCCTTCGGGCTGTTTTTTGTTGGTAGGCCAGACGAGATTCGAACTCGTATTTCAAGTTAAGAAAGTAATTTTACAGATTACTGTGTCTACCAATTCCACCACTGGCCCACCATTGGTACGAATATTCGCACCGAAAGAAAGACCAAATTTATTGCTCTACCTTTCGGTGTTAATACCGCATCTACTAAATTTTTAATTTTCATCCCCCTCACCTCGCTTATGTCTACAATGATTCTACATCAAATAAATCAAAACGTCAACCCCACATCTAGTGTTTTCTACAAAATTACCCCTTACCATAAGCATTTTACAAATTGAACAAATATTTTATACAATTTTCAAAAATTACAGAAAATACAGCAGGATTATCTCTGTCATATTACAATAAGATATAGTAAAAATGACTAGCAATTAACTCCGGAACCTAACTTATCTCCACCCCCATCAACCCTCTCCCCAATCGAAGCCTTAAGATATTCCCTCAACGCATCATCAACACAAAATACGTAACATCCTTTCATCCCTCTCGTCATCAACACCTTATAAGTATTTTTTATAATCCTATCTGCAAGTTTTTGAGCCTCTTCCGGATTTTTTACCATCATAGTTTTCATACCTTTTATAGACTGATCAGTACTTGCACGCTTAGAAACATCCGTAATGATTTCGCCATCACGATAAATCAAATCTTCACCAATAATTACGCCAACATAATCAAATTCCAGTCCCTGACAAGTATGGATACACCCAGCTTCATTCACTGAATCTTTATTTATTGCCCAAGTTTGCGAACTATCACCAAGATTCCAACTTATACCAAATTGATATTTCGGAATCGTTATATCATAAAAATTCGTGTCATTTTTTCCATCTTTATCCCAATCCCAACAATACCCAGCTACAATCCTTGACTTATTATTTATCCCATTCTTCTTTATTATAGCCTCTCGCATTTCGTTTGGGTCATCAAAAACTCTAAAATCATAGTCAAAATCCATATTATCAAAATTCGCTGTTTTTCTAATATCTAATAAATTATCCAACCATGCCAAATAACCATCCGAACCATTACACCTAAATTGGCTCTCCAAATCAATCTTTTCATACTCAGCCCCCAATTCATCTGCATATTTTTTAATAGAGTCAATCGTACCGATATCTTTTACAGTCACACGTTGGTCTTCATCAATCAAAAACACTGCACACTTCGCAGCATTAATAATCTCCTTTATCTGGTTTTCGCCTAAATTATTCATAAACCCAGATTTTTCCGTTAATCTATGTGCCTCATCCACAATCAAAGAATCAATCGCGTTAGCTTCAACATTATAAAAATTACCTGAATTTTGAAAACAGGAATCTATATATTCCTTTTTAAAATCTTCGCCTTGTAATTTTTTCTTAAAAACTGCTCTTGGTGTACCATTTCTAGTCACATAAAAACTCGTTATATTATATTTCGTTAATTCTACTAATAAATTAACCGCTAAAACTGACTTCCCGGTTCCAGGACCACCCTCTATCACCAAAACTTTTTTCTTACCAAAAGCTACCGCATTTTTTGTCATAGCCATAGCTGTTTCAAAAGCTACCTTTTGGTCATCAATTAACACAAATTCTTGATTGCCTTTTAACATAGAACTCAAGCAATCTTGCAAACTTTTCGATGGTCGAAATCTACCATGTTCAATTTCATAAATAGTCTTTCCATTATCGCCTTTTTTAATATGCTTCACGATAAAATCGCGAAGTTTTGGGAAATCTTCTGCACCAAACATTGGTGCGGCTTCAATATAATCTTTATACTGATCAGCACAAATCGGATCATTTTTCTTAAAGTGATAGTTATGCAAAAAAGCGCATGGCACAAGATCCATTTTTCCATTCTGTGCAGCCTCATTATAATGATCAATATAGACTGCATAACTCATAGCTTGATAAGATGGATGTGCTGTGCGACGCATACCACCACCAACATAAGTTTCAACCACAACACCATCTTCGGCATCCACAGAAGAACAATCGCTCCACTGTTTTAGTTCAATTATTACTACGGTCTTAGTGTCATCCTTATTTGACCCAGTCAAAATAAAATCAATCCGTTTCGAAGTCGTAGGTATATTATATTCAATGGCTACACCACAATCATCAGGTATATTTTCAGAATCCAAAACGTTTCGCATATACTGCATAGAATTTTGCCAAGATTTCATTTGCGCTTCGTTCGTTCTGCCAAAATATCTCTGGTATTGTTCGTAAATTTTGTTGCAAATTAAATTATCCCGCACATCATTCATAAAATCAGTTTTTATTCCATCATAAACAATCATTTTCCTCCTTACAATTTATCGTATTTAGTACTAACACCTTTAGCTTTTTCAACCGGATATTTCTGTTTTGTTTTTTCCATTTTATTCAAAATAATTTCTTTTGGATCAACTCCCAATTTATCTGCCATTTGGAAACAATAATTAAATACGTCTGCAAGCTCATCACAAACTTCATCTAAGTTATATTTATTACCCCACTGAAAACATTCTAGCAATTCACCGGCTTCTATTGAAATAGACTTTGCAAGATTTTCCGGGCTATGAAATTGATCCCAATTTCGTTCTTTATTAAACTGCCTTATCTCCTCCAACACGGTTTCCATATTTAAGATTATATACCGTTTTATACCATTTGTCGAACTTGTCCCAAACCCTTCGATTATATACAATATCAGAATAGTCTAAATTATATTCTTCTGCGTACTTAAAAACTGCCCTTAATTTATGCCTACCTATATATTTCGTATGATTTTCATATTCTTGCAAAATACTCATAATATAACTCCATTTTAATTTTGGGATATTATAAGCACATCTAACCATAGAAATCAACCCCCGACCCCCTTGCTTATGCTATAATAAAAGAGATGGCAGGTTTCTAGAGCAAACTCAATTCCAAAACCGAATGCGTCGCCGAACTAATAAAAAATGTACCAGGAGCTAACAAATGAAGAAAAGTGATATTAAAGAAAATTCAATAATTAAATTTGATAACATAGTTAAAAATTTGCGCATGATTAGACAACTAGGAGAAGGAGGAACTGGTAGCACATTTCTTCTTTTCGATGAGAGCGTAGAGCAATATTTTGCTTTTAAAAAATATGATCCATATAATGAAGATATGAGAGACGAATTATATGATAGATTTGTAAATGAAATAAAGATACTATTCCATATATCACACCCAAATATAGTAAGAGTCTACAACCATTATCTTTACCCTGATAAGAAGATTGGTTATATACAAATGGAATATATAGAAGGAACAACTGTGGATAAGATAGACCCCAATGATTACGGCAAACGATGGGACGACTATTTCATAGAAACAATCGACGCATTCCACTATCTTCATAATCATAAAAATTGCATAGAGATATACGCCCACAAAATCTAATGATAGACAAAGAAGGGCATCTAAAATTAATAGATTTTGGCTTTGGCAAACATATAACACTTAATAACAAAAACGATAATAGTGTAGTGTTAAATTGGCCAGCATCAAAACAAGCAGAAGAGATAGTAAATAATGGAGAATATAATGCAAGTACAGAAATATACTATCTTGGGAACTTATTTAAACATCTTTTAAAAGATAAAACCAACTTCTCATATTTTGATATATTAGACAAGATGAGCCAACAATTAAGTAGTTTAAGATATAATTCACTTGAAGAGATAAAAAATGACATCTCAAAAAAGAATTTTGGCAAAACAAGATTCACGAAAAAAGAAAAAGAAGTATATCTTGCTTTTGCAGATTCATTAATCGATATAATATTAGTCTTTACTACACCACCTACCTTTAATCGTGACGTTAATGACATCCAAAAATCTTTGAAAAAAATAGCAGATTTAGCATCTCTAGAGGATGAAATATTTAATAGCCAAGATATAATTAATTGCTTTATTTTGTCAGCAAAGTTTAAATACCATAGAAATAGAAAAATGTATTCGGGAGACATGGTAAACTTTTATAAATTATTTTCATCATCTAATTACAAAAAGCAAAAAGCCATTATTGAGGCTATCATCGCACGTTTAGAAGATATTCCAATAAAACTAGAAATCGAAGACGTTCCTTTCTAACTTGCTTACAGGCTACAACCTAAATTTTAATTATCTAAAATTCTTTAATGATATAATAAAATCAAATAAAACGAGCTCAAAAAATGGAAATCCCAACCATAGACGAAACCACCAAAATCTGCCAATCT
>CAZHGO010000016.1:0-15375 GCA_964532185.1 uncultured Candidatus Saccharibacteria bacterium
TTGCATACTCTTCGCAACTGATGTAGTCGTGTTAGTGCGGCTCCAATAAAAACCTGTAGCCAACATCATGGGGATTACCCCCGTCTTGAGATGCCCAGAATTTGGTAGGGTCCAATTTTTAGGGCAGATATTGTATTCCACATCTGTACCGTCCGTCGTAGAAGTAGTTCCATAACTAGCTGTAGCAGTATACCAGTTATACCAACACCCATAGTTGGTTGTGCAATAAAATGCCCAACCGTCATAGGGATAATTACCATCTGGGGCTAGTGGGTCATGTGGCATACTACCACCACTAGCAACTTGGTTAGCCAAAGTCTTAGTGGTACAAAAATTCAAAATGGAAGTATTTTTTGCAAGTTTCTTCTATAAGCTTATGTTTTTACAATTTTTTTTCACAAATGTAAAAAATGTGCTACAATAGTATTGAAAAATAATAAAATCCGTAGTTGACAGCTTATATAAACTATGGTATTATAAATAAAAGTAATACAATTAACAGAGTTGGGCGAAGGAAAAAATAAATGGACCAAAATGCGGAAATCCTCAAAAAAGCAATTGCTGGAAGCCTCAAAATCGTCGAGCAAGAACGTGAAAAAGAAATCATTTCTAGGCGGTTCGGACTAAAGGGAAGCAAAGAAACTCTAGAACAAATCGGCGAAACGTTGTCTATCACACGCGAACGGGTAAGGCAGCTAGAGAAAGCAATTTTGATTAGACTTCAAATTTCCGCAGAAGATAACAAAATTCCAGAACTCGCTGCTGCAGAGAAGATTTTGGTCCGCAATCTTACTGAGATGGGCAGAGTAGCTCGATTAGATGCACTTGCCTCTAAAATTTATGGTAAAACCGCTACTGCTGCCGAGCAAAACGGGATTTATTTTATTGCTACTTTTGCCAAAAACTTAGCCGTAGTAGAAGAAAATGATCGCTATTATTACGGTATCGGAATTGCCGAGTATGGTGACGCGATTTCTATTCGTAACAAGGTAGACAAGATTGTTTCGGTAATTTCTACTAATAAGCAGCCAATGACTCTGGATGAGCTTGACAATAAACTAGATTATGAGCATCCTGACCATATTAAAGCAGTAGCGTCAATTTCTAAATTGCTCGCAACATTGAATGGGGTGTGGGGCTTAGCTAAATGGCCAGCAGTCAATCCCAAAAATATCCGCGACAAGATTTTTGTGATTTTGGAGTCTAAGCACGAGCCAATGCATTTTTCGGATATTGCTAAAGAGATAAAAAATTCTAACTTTAAGCGTAAGAATGTAACGGTACAGGCGATTCATAACGAGCTAATTAAAGACCCGCGTTTTATCTTGATTGGGCGGGGGATTTATGCGCTAGACAGCTGGGGGTATAAGAAGGGAACTATTTCGGATATCATCATCTCTGTAATGGAGAAGTTCGATAAGCCACTCTCTAAAGAAGAGATTGTAAAGCAGGTCTTAAAAGTCCGCAAAGTCAAAGAAACCACTATCCTTCTTAATCTCCAAAACAAAAAACTATTCAAGAAAATTGATAAAAATTCTTACGAAAAAGCCTAGTGATTTTTTCTCTGGTTTATGATATAATTAGAATATGGAAAATGTCATACATTTTATTCTAATGCCAATTTTCTGGATACCAGTAGTGGGGGTTTTGGCGTTTTTGACATACAGAAATTACAAAAAAATTAATAAGCTCAAGGTTTTGAATGTAGATTCGGTGCTGTTGATGCTAGAAATTCCACGCACCAACGACAAACAGGAGCTGGCGGCAGAGCAATTGTTTGCAAGTTTGCATGGGATTTTGCGAGATAAGAGGGAATTAAAGAATTCCGGTGGAGTACAAGAGCATTTGTCTTTTGAGATTGTTTCTACTGCGGGGCAAATTAGATTTTATGTGTGGGTGCCAAAGGTTTTGCAGAGTTTTGTGGAGGGGCAGATTTATGCACAATACCCTACGGTGCAGATTTATAAGATGGATGAGGATTACGCGGATGACCGAGATAAATACCCCGTAAATTATACGACTGAACTAACCTTGACCGATAATGATGCTCTACCAATTAAGACTTTTGATTCCTTTGAGGTGGATCCTCTTGCTGGGATTACAGGGACTTTAGCTAAACTAGACCCAGACCGAACGGAGGAGATGTGGATTCAAATTTTGGCGCGGCCAATTCCGGACGATTGGCACAAGACTACCACCGACAAATGGGTTTCGTCAGTAAAATCAGGGAAGAAGATAATCAATTCTGCTGGATTTGATTGGACTTGGCTAGTAGAGGCGTTTGGGGCTTTGTTTAGACCGCCAGCTGGTGGAACTAATTCTGAGGTAAAGGTGGAATTGTCGGAGCGAGCTAAGTCACAGATTGCTAAAGCCGAAGAAAAGGCTACTAAACTGGGCTATGATGTAAAAATCCGTTTAGCGTATCTTGGGCAAAATGAAACTGATGCCAAGCTCAATATGCAGGCTCTCGTTGGTACCTTTAAACAGTATAATTCTACATCAATTAATGGCTTTCAACAGAAAGGTGGGAGCTTTAATAAAAAAGATTTGGACGCCTATAAAACTCGGCAATTTTCGGATAATGGATTCATTCTAAATATCTCGGAGCTAGCTTCAGTTTACCATTTACCACACACCTCGGTAGAAACGCCAAATATTGTCTGGGCTAATGCCAAAACTGCTGAGCCACCGGCCCAACTTCCGGTGCTGACGGGCGATAAATCCATTGACGAGAATATTTCGGCCTTTGGTCTCACTAATTTCCGAGGAATTAATCATCAATTTGGTCTGCAAAGAATTGATCGGTCTAGACACGTATATATCATTGGGCAAACAGGAGCAGGAAAAAGTGGGATGTTGGAGCTTTTGGCGCTCTCTGACGTGTTTTATAATCAAGGTTATTGTATCATCGACCCGCACGGAGATTTTGCGATTGATAATCTTAAGTTCGTTCCAGAATCACGTGTTTCTGACGTAGTATATTTCAACCCGGCGGATACAGCTTTTCCGGTAGCATTTAACCCTCTCGAATATACCGATCCGTCTAGGAAGCCCAACATTTGTTCTGAGGTGATTGGCGTCCTTAAACGGATGTTTGGCGATTCTTGGGGGCCACGCCTGGAGCATATCTTGCGTTATACTCTACTAGCGCTTCTTGATCGGCCATCTACCACACTTCTGGATATTTCTCGCATGCTTACCGATAAAGAGTTTAGAAAAGAGACTTTGGAATATTGCCAAGATGTAACGGTTTTGCAATTCTGGAAACACGAGTTTGGCCAGTGGAATGAGAAACAGGTAAATGAGTCGATTGCGCCGGTTTTAAACAAAGTGGGCGCCTTTACCGCCAATCCGATTATTAGGAATATTATTGGTCAGCCAAAATCTTCGTTTGATATTCGCAAGATTATGGACGAAGGCAAGATTTTGGTAGTGAATTTATCTAAGGGTTTGATTGGCGAGGATAATGCTGCGATTCTGGGTTCTTTCTTGGTAACCAAGGTGCAGCTTGCCGCCATGAGTCGCTCGGATATCCCCCGCGTGCAAGATAGACGCCCGTTCTATCTTTATGTGGATGAGTTCCAGAACTTTGCCACAGAGTCGTTCGCGGTGATTTTGTCTGAGGCCCGCAAATATGGCTTGAATTTGACTGTAGCTAACCAATATGTAGCTCAAATGACGGACCAAGTGCGTGATGCAGTGTTTGGTAACGTAGGCACTACGATCTGTTTTAGAGTATCGGCTGAGGACGCCCCAATCTTAGACAAACAGTTTGAGCCGACTTTTGATGCGTCTGATCTTTTACAGCTAAATAATCGCCATTTTGTGATATCGATGATTATTAACGGTGAAAAGGTGCCGGCATTTTCGGCTACCACTCTTTCGATTCCGGCTTCGCCACAAGATAACTTCTCTGCTATTGTAGAGTATTCGAGAGTGCGTTATGGCCGCCCGCGTGAGGAAGTAGAGGCAGAAATTCGCGAGACGATTGAGCAGGCAAATAAGTACAAGAAAGAGCTTTCGGATAGCGGTAGAGCCAATGGTTTGGCCCCTGAGGCTACAGAGGTAGTGTTTGCGCCAATTTCTGGGCATACTTCCCCCTATCTGACAGAGGCTCCTAAATCTGCTGCTATTACCGAACAAAAACCGAACAAGAGATATGCACCGACCCCGCAAGAGGATTTTCGCAAAGCTAAGCTTAGCCCTAATGCTGCTGAAGGCAAAAATCGGCCAGGGTTAAAAGATTTAGCAAAATTGGCTGAGCAAGTAGCAGGGAAAGAAAAAAAAGTAGAGAAGGAAAAGATTTTCGAGGCCTCTAATAAAACAGGGGAAGAAATCTCGAAAAAACCGAACAAGGGCCATAGAAAAGGTGGTAAAAAGAGCCAAAAACAGGGAAAAAATCAGCGTGCGAAGAAGGCCGCAAGAACCATAGATCCTCATGTAAAGGTAGAATTTCAGGAGAAATCACCAGCCGAAGTGCCAACTTCTAAAAAGCAAGCTTCCCCGGTTTCCCTGTCGACCCCTGTTAGTAACCCAGATGACTATGAGTCGAAAGATGTATCAGCAGATGGGTTTAAGGCCCGGAGATAGGCTTTTGGACCCTATTTTTTTCATCTGGACTTGAATTTTTAAGCACGTCATACACTGTGCATCCGAGGGAACCGCCCTTCGGGCGAACCCCCTCGGTGCAGACAGGAATATACGTGTTAAAAATTCAAATCAACTTTATGATTCAAAAAATAGATCCAAAAGCCTACATCAACATACGTCCAAATGTATATACGTCAAATGTCGTACAATATAGATTTTAGGACATTGGGGTTTATTAAAAAAGACGGTAAGTTAATCGTCTTTTATGGGGGCAATATTCTGCTTATGCTTAAAAAGCCAGGGGAGCAATAAATTTTGGGAATTAATGATGGCTAAATTCAGAAGTTTTTACAGCTTTGAACTCGCGCCGGGGTTCTTAAAAATAATTTTAGGCAGACCTTCACCTAAATTATCGGACAATTCGTCGGGTTAGACGTCTGCTACGTGCTTAAAGTCTTCATCATGCGTCCAGTCTCCACTCGGACAGTTCAGGATTCAGGTCTGTAAAATTATTTTTAAGCCCTCGGGCTTGTTCAAAAATGCTGTAAAAATCTTTGAATTTAGCCCCAAACAAGCCCCTAAATGATTCCAATTTTGCTACCACCCCTGTTAGCCGCTCCGTGGGTCCGTGAAGTTTTCCACATTTGACTTTTCCCTACTTTTATTTCCCTTTTTCTAGTTTTTCCCTGTTATTTTGTATATTTTGTTCCCTATTTTGTGTGAAGTTTCCAAATTTCCCGAACAAAAACCGAACAAGAAGAGGGGAAAGAGAGAAAATTACAGGGGTAGAACAGGGGTAAAAATCGCTTTAATTCCCTATTTCCAGTAGGCTTTGCCATCAATACGGACATCGATATACTGAAATTCGCCAGTTCCCTGTTCTCTCAGATAGCGAAGCATTCTCTCGGTATCCTCAGCAGTGACTCCGGTACCTCGATCGATCGTAGTTTTGATAAAGCCGGTATAACCATCTAAATAGATATCCACTTCCCTGATGGAACCGGCGGGAATTACCGCTTTTACAGGGGTGATGCTGAGGTCTTTTAGGTCAGTTTCTAGCTGACCGATGTACTCTGACATTCTGGTAGTGATACCACCGGCGCTGGCATTTTCATCGATAATCTCAATGGTGGGTTTATAAGTTTTGACCACTACAGTAGGAGTGGTTTCGGCTTCATTGGCGGCACGATTTTTGAGAAAAATTACAATCAAAATAATTGCCACGATAGCTACGACTATAAACAAAACTATGGTGAAGCCTACGCGGAAAGTCTGGCGTTTTTTGACTTTTTTTCTAGCTTCTAGGCGTTCGTTGGCGGTTTCTGGACGCTCTCGGCGTTCGCCAATAGTGCGGCCAGATTTAATGGACGAGTGTTTGTTGAGGTGACGCTTAGCGAGTTTAGGCTCCGGATTTTCCATCGGCCTCATCCAAAATTAAATCAGCGAGACGACTGGCAGCATCGGAATGAGCTTCGGCATGAAGATGTTCGGCAAGGTCAGCCCGAAGTCTAGGAGAGTGCACGAGGTGGCGAATAGCATCTAGAAGTTCGGCGGGATTTTTCATCATTTTGGCGTCGCTTACTACCACGGCGGCTTCGGCAGATTCTAAACGTTTGGCATTTTCGGTTTGATGGCCACCGGGAAGGCGCTCAAACGGTACCAAAATTACAGCCTTTTCGAGGGCGGCGAGCTCGGCAATAGTGGTTGCACCGGCACGAGAAACCACTACATCGGCAGCGCCCATCAGCTCGTCCATGGTAGTATTAAACTCCCACATCCGGAAATTAGATTCTAGAGACGCGTGATCCCAGTTTTCGTATTTTTTGAGATCGAGCATGTTTTCGTAATGCTTGCGGCCAGCAACTAGAGCCACGGAAGTAAATTGTAAGAGTTCTGGCAAAATTAGGCGAGTGGTTTCGTTTAAATTTTCGGAACCTTGCGAACCGCCGGTAATCACCACGAGAGGTTTGTCTGGTGCAAAGGAAAAGGCTTTTTTGAGCTGCTCGGTCTTAAATAAACTAACCGCTTTAAACTCTGGAGCTACCGGAATGCCGGTATAAACGTAGCTTTTGTGCTTTTCCATAACTTCATTAGGCGGCGGCATACCGAAGGCCACTTTACGCGCTTTTTTCATCAAAAGACGGTTGGCTAGACCAGCGACAGAATCGGACTCATGAATAATATACGGGATGTGAAATAGTTTAGCGATAATGCCAATGGGAAGACAGGTATAGCCACCTTTTAAGAAAATGATGTTGGGACGATTGAATATCAACCGAAAAAAACTCATCAAAAGCCCGCCCAAGAAACCAAGAAAACCTAATATATTGCCAATGATAAGATCCTTTAAAGTGATGTCAAAATGAACAAAATAATCTTTGAATTTCCAACCGGCGAAGCGGTGAAATTTGCCCGCTAACGTGCGTTTGACCCTAATCACTGGGCCTTTTCTTCCTTTTTTGGACTCATAACCTTCGGCCCATGATACGCCAATCTCGGAGCAAAGCTTGGTGACATTTTTGAAATATTTAAAATCAGTCCAAAATTCCACCTCGGTACGCGGGCGTTTTTCTAGAATCTCACGAATGACGGCGACGGCTGGAGTGATATGACCCCCGCTGCCGCCCCCCACTACTAATATTTTCATGCTTAATTCCCTCTCTACTAGTATAACACGAAAGTTGACAAACGAGGCCAATTCCAAAGGCGATAAAAAGCATGGAAGTACCACCATAAGATAGAAGTGGCAGAGTGATACCGGTGACCGGGACTAGACTAGTCATGGCCATAATATTAACCACCACTTGGGCCAAGGTCCAAGAAAATACCCCGATAATTAAAAAGCGATTGTTATCGTCTGGAGTGTGGCTAGCAACTTTGAGCATGCGAAGCAGCATAATACAAAATACGCCTATCACTAAAAACAACCCGACAAAACCAAAAGTTTCGCCCATAATAGCAAAGACGGAGTCGTTGATAGACTCGGGGAGATAACCAGTAGCTTGGACGGAATTGCCAATACCCACACCAGCAAAACCGCCTGTACCAATGGCGAGCATAGCATTATCAATATGATAAGTAGAATCGGTTGATTCCCCGCCAGTTAAGGTGGTAAGCCAAGCATTGACCCGTTCCATACGGTGAGAGGACATCGCCACTGAGCCAACTGCTGTGACTAGCACGATGACAAGCATTAATAAATATTGCCACTTGGGGACTTTGGCAACCAAAAGCATACCAAAAATGATTGCCATCAGAGCTACGCCGGTACCAAGATCACCTTGTGCCACCACTACCAGACCAAGTGATAAACCGCATATAATAATCAGAGGTAACCAAAATTCTTTGAAATCACCGATTTTGCCTTCTTCCCTTTTTCTAGCCAAGAAATCGGCAAGATAAACCACTAATGCGATTTTTAAGATCTCGGCAGGCTGAAAAGAAACTGAACCAAATTGGAACCAGCGACATTCGCCAAGTTCACATTTGACAATAGAAGAATGACTAAGTGATAAAAACCATAAAGCGGCAGACAAAATTAGGGCAAAAATTAACAAAGGTTTAGCGATTTTTTGGACGTATTTATAAGGAATAACTTTGAAAGCTAAAAAAAATGCCACTAATGATAGCCCCACCGAGCGAAGTTGGCCTAGAAAAAAATCATTCGGGCCGTAATTGGTGCCATAGGTAGTATTTAAAACATTGGCGCGCATGGGGCCAATGGCGTAAATTACAATCAAGCCTAGAGCCATTAAACCTAAGGTGGTAAATAGAATTACGAGATCGGATTTATGCTTTCGATTCATTTAAATGGCACCCCCGACAGCGGCTAAAAATACGCCCAGAATGGCACAGACTCCGGCGATAATCCAAAAACGCATGACAATCTTGGCTTCACCCCAGCCTTTGGCTTCTAGGTGATGATGAAGTGGTGCGGAGATAAAAATTTTGCGGTGCCAGAATTTTTTGGAGATGAGCTGAATGAGAGATGAGCTAGTCTCTATTACAAAAGGTAGGCCGATGATAGGAAGGAGCAAAAGTGAGTTAGTCATCATGGCGACCACGCCAAGCCCGGCGCCCAGTGCGAACGAGCCAGTATCCCCCATCATAAAACGGGCCGGTGGCACATTGAACCAAACATAAGAAAGTAACCAACCGACTACCGTCATACAAAAGCCAAAGAGTAAGATGTTGCCCTGAAGGAGGGCGATGATACCAAATACCATATAAGCCAGCATGGCAAGACCACCAGCTAATCCATCTAGACCATCTGTAATATTGACAGCATTTGAAGTGGCAACTACAGCAAAGGCAAAAAAGGCGATTACACCAGGAATACCAATTTCTAAATTACCCATAAATGGCACCAGAATAGATGTCCAACCAAGTTTGACTGCAAAATACCAACCGAGTGCTACCCCCACCAACGTAATTAAGAAAAACTTGACCGGACCGCGTAATCCGGCTGCCCCACGCCCGGTACCAAAAATGTTGATAGAGTCATCAATCACGCCCACAAAAGAACCACCTAAAAAGCCCACTAGTGGCAACCAAGTTTGCCCACGATCTAGATTAAAAACCCAAGTAACGATGGTGACCGACACAATACCGATTAGCCCGGCCATGGTAGGAAAATTGCGGGTGAATTTGTGGGCGTGGAGTTTACTCATGACTGGTAAATCTTTACCATCTACGGTTTTTTGCTTTTGCTTTTTCCAGAAATGATATTTGTAGGCAAAGTAAGTATAAATTGGGGTCAAAATCATGGAGAGCAAGAAACCAGCAAGGGCTAAGAGTAAACCGTAAAAAACCTCCTCGTTGATAATTCCCATAGCCCTATTATACCTCTCCTGGTTTAATTTTCAAATAGTCAATCACATAATTAGACAAATCATCGAATAATAGTTGAGCTTCGCCACCGGAAAGGGCCTTCCCTTCTCCCCACATTTTGACCATAATCACATATTCTGGCATTTGCCCGGATGGCGCGACGAAACCAATATAAGAGCCCACGAGATTGCTCATTGACTCGTCATAAGCACCATTCACAATTACCTGAGCGGTACCGGATTTACCGCCCACGTCATAGCCAGCTTTGTCGATACCAGCGCGAGCTTTGTAACTGCGGTTGTTGACTAAGAGGCTCCGCATAGTGGCAGAAGTTTCTGCGGTTAAAATTTGGTCTTCGATTTTTTCGTGATTTTCTAAGGGCTTGATACTACCGTCTTTTTCTAGAGTACCTTTGACTACGGACGGGGTGCGCCAGATGCCACCATTTACGACAGAAGAAAAGGCGGTGGCAGTCTGAACCATGGTAGCGGAAAGGTTTTGACCAAAGGTCATGTTGGCATAGGCGGCGTTGAGACCGTAAATTTCGGCGTGAGGTTCCCAAATAAAACCTTCTTGTTCGATTAGTTCAATGCCGGTAGCGTGGCCCAAGCGAAACTTGTTGTAATAATAATCATACATTTTTTCCCTGCCTTCAGCAGTAATTTCGTTAGGGTTACCGCCTAAGAATTTGAGCGCTTGAATTGAGCCAACGTTCAAAGACCAATAAAGCGCATCACGCATGGTGAGAGTTTGATTATTTAACTTGGCGCGTTGTTCGGCATTCCAAATAGTATTGCCATCAATTTCGATGGAAGGCGTGTTGAAATAAGTGGTATCAGCAGTCATTTTACCTTCATTGATAGCGGCGGAAAAAATAAAGTTTTTAAAAATGGAGGCTGGCTCGTATGGAACCTCCGTAACTTGATTCATATAGATAGATGCATCTTTGACATTGCCATAATCACCCGGGTTATAGCCTGGCAGTGAAGTCATCGCTACGACTTCACCGGTTTTAGGATTCATCACCAGAGCCGCAGCGTTGGTAGCGGCACTACTTTCAATAGCGCCCGCCAAGACTTCTTCTACTCCCCTTTCTAAACCACGGTCAATACTGAGAACTACATCTTTGCCATCTTCGGCGGGGATTTTGATATTATCTTTGCCAATTGAAAGCGCTACGTTATTAACATCAGAAATAGATTTTAAAAGCCCGTCTTTGCCACTCAGAATTGTATTAAGAGACCCCTCTACGCCATATTGACCCAGCCCGTCAGAGTTAACAAAGCCAAGGATAGTAGAACCCATTTCGCCTTCTGGATAGACCCGTCTATTTCCCTCTTTTAGCCAGACATTGTCAATGCCTTCTTCGGCGATTTTTTGAGCATTGGTGTAGGGGATATTTTTAGCCACAATATAATAGCGTAGACCTTCAGCATTATACACTTCGTCTAGATCAGCTGTAATATATTCTTTAGCGTATTTTTCTAAGGCCTCTTTGATTTGATCTTTCGGTGTAACTGCCGGGTCAATAATTACCTGAAAAACTGTTTGATTCAAAACTACCGTTACGGGTTCGTCGCCGTCCATCATATAAATTTCCCCACGATCGGCGATGATAGTCTCTAACATAGTATGTTGTTCATTAGCTTTGGCCACCCATTTATCGTGTTCGATAATTTGAATAAAAAATAGCCGCACCACAATAATCGCAAATGCCGCTAAAGTAATATATTTTAATATTTTAATCCGCCGCATAATTATTCAGTGGCGTAGCCGGTAACAGTAGCATCAGCCATATTGGCTGCAACCGTACTGTTTTTAGCGGTAGCAACGGAAGTAAGGCGGGCCTTTTCGACCGCAAGGTCATCGCGACGGGCATTCAGATCAGAAATTTCAGATTCTACAGCGGAGATTTCATAGTCAATACTGGTGGCTTTGGTGCCTTCAGCAGCATAAATCAAACCGAATACAAGGGTAATAAGACTAATAATCACAATTTGGGAAATTGAGCCGAGATTTTTCTTTTCTAGACGGACTGTATTTCTGCCGCGGGCAAAACTGATGGGGGTGGCTGTGCGACGGGTGGCATAGGTTTGAACGCTACTCATTAGATTTTTTTAACTCCTGTTTATGTTTATGTTTATTTTGTTTGTGACGACATCCATAGGCCAACGGCGCTTAAGTAGCAGAGCTATAAGTAACTAGCTTAAGGCCGTTGGAAAGGTCATACACTACACTCTACCCAAGTAGAGACTCTATTTTGGTGGGCTTCAACAGCCCATGTATAGTAAATTAAGGTGCTTTTTCCTAGAGAGTGGGGTCGTGTATTGGTCAGTCTGCGACCCCACTTAGGTCATACATAAATTTTTGTAAAGTTAATTAGTTGGATTTTTTGAAATTAACTTTGATGGTTTGGGTGCGAGAGCGGCTCGCAACTACGATTTGTTTTGGCATATTGCCTCCTTTTTTATGTTTTGTTTTTATTTTTATCAATTCCGCTTTCTAGCAATGCGAAGTTTCGCACTTCTAGATCGCGGGTTGATAAACAACTCCTGATTTCCCGCAGTGATTGGCTTTTTGTTCTCTACTCTTAACCTTGATTCTTCGCCAAAGTCTGTTTCTGACTTTAAAAAATCTTTGACCAACCGATCTTCTAGACTGTGAAAAGTGATAAAGGCGAGCCTGCCGTTTTTATTTAATAAATCTGGCAGGAGCGGGAGAGTTTTTTCGATTTCTCCTAACTCGTCATTTACCGCAATTCTGATGGCTTGAAAAATGCGCGTGGCAGGATGAGTTTTGGAAAAACCGTGCGTCTTTGATTTAATCAAATCGGCTAGCTCCTTGGTATCCTTGAATGGGCGGTGATACACAATTTCCCTTGCCAACATTTTGGCGCGTCCGGGTTTTTCTTCCCCGTATTTTACGAAAATGTCGGCGAGTTCGCGTTCGCTCCAGTGGTTGATAATTTGATCCGCTGTGAGTTTTTGCCGCTTGTCCATACGCATATCTAGCGGAGCGGCGGTTTTAAAAGTAAAACCACGTTGCTCTTGGTCTAGCTGCGGTGAAGAAACTCCAAAATCCGCGAGTATTAAGTCAAAAGTTTTTCCACACTGTAAAAGCTGTAGCACCGAACTGTAAAAATCATCGCGTATTAGTGTAATGCCCGTGTCTTCGAATTTGTGTTTTAAATAATTAATTGCAAATTCGTCACGATCTACCAATACGGAGCCTTTATAATTCTGTGTTACATCCAAAATTTTCTCGGCGTGACCACCATAACCCGCTGTGAGATCTAAATATTTCTCACCAGACTGAGGTTGGAGCCCTGCCAAAACTTCTGACAGTAACACGGGGATATGTAATTTCTCCATATATATATATTATACAATATATATTTTGTCTTTGTTTGAGAACGCTCAACTAGAAATTTCAGCGGGTTTGTGTTTGATTAAATTTTTGTTTAGGTCACACAATCTATCTACCACAATTATGAAAATTGTAGCCGTTGAGAGACTTATTGTGTTTTGGCCTTTCGGCCGATAGAGTTTTTATTGGGAGGTGTGTTAAAGAAGGTGCGCACGATTATGATTTCGCATTTCGCTTGAAATTTAATGCGCGCCGAAACTCCTAGTTGACCGTTCTCAAACTTTTTTAATGTACTTGTTTATTTGTGGGTTTTTGTGATGACTTCCACTGATTTCAGTATAGTATGTTTTTTAAAAAAATGCAAGTGCTTTTTTGGAGTTTTTTAAAGTTTTTGCAACCCCCTGAGTTTTCCACAATTGTGGATAACTTCCCTGTTGATTTACCGAACACTTTGGTCTTGATTTTACTTCCCTTTTATATTGTAATAACCGAACAATCAGAGGTTAAGTAGGGGATTTTTAGAACTTGGACTTGCTCATTGCTATTTTTACAACATAAGGGCAGGTGAAAATGTCTTTATCCGCTTCGCTTAGGACATTTTTACGCTGCTAGGTTGTAAAAATAGCATTCGCAAATCTGGTCTAAATCTTATTTATGTTCTAAAAATCCCTTACTTTACCCCTTTTTATGCTATAATTAATAAAACTAAGTGAGGTAAAATATGGAAAATTCCGAAAATGAACCGTTTGATGTGTTCTTGTGGGCGAATCAGGTGGATGCAATTAAAAATAACGTATCAGCGGAGTTGTTTTTGTTTAATAAAAACTACACTCCTTATAAAATCCGCTATTCCGATAAATTAACAGGGGCGGTAAAGTCTTTGTTTATGCAAGAGGCAGTACATTATATTATTGAAGAGGCGGAGAAAGGTCTGGAATGTCGTGATTACGAAAAGGCAGATGGCGAAGAAAAGGTGATTTATCGGGCTTCCCTTTCTAAAGTGGATCGAGCGGAAACTTTGATTCATTTGATCGAACATGAGTATAAAGATATTGATTATTTTTCTGAAAATGAATACGATTTTAAGAAGGTCAAGGGGATTATCGCTAAATTTACCTACCCGGGTGAAGAAGGAATGAAGACTTTCTATATCGCCAAATTACTTCCCGCTTCTTCGGCACTTAAGGGTGCTTCGTCTTGGGAAATTAACGGTGAAAGCTTTGAGCCATTTTCGGCGGAAGTGGCGCTCAAAATGCCGGCCGATAACCAAGTGGCGATTGTGGACGGTACGATTATCGTGTTTAATCAAGCCAGGTTTGAAAATATGTTCCAATACGATTTCAAATCACAAGTTTTGGCTGAAGCTAAAGCCAAAGAGTTAACCGAAAAGTACAAGCTTTCTTTCTCGGAAGGTTTGACTTTGGATGGACTTTTGGCCGACAAAAAGCCTTTACTCAAAAAAGTCCAGGCGATGGATATTGCCGAGGAAATGCCGCAAGATAAGCTACTAGATTATGCAGACGAAATGCAGCTAGAGCTGATGACCGATGATGATGGTTCGATTATTATTATGGACGACAAGGATCTCACGATGTTTGTAAATCTTCTGAACGAGGACTATTATGTGTCGCCAGTAAATGGCAAACGATATGAGATTAAGTCCAAAAAACTACTTGGCGAACCGGATGGTGAACCACCTAGAGGATAACAACTGAGCGGGTCCTGCCACTGCACATCCCCCAAAAATGGTACATGTTTTTTTTGGGAGTCCCTCTAGCAGTGTCACCCGCTCATGTTATAGCTCAAAGTAGGTGCTTTCGATGACGTCGGTTTCGCCGAAGGATCTTAGGGTGTTGATGAGCTCTAATTTGACTTGCTCGGCGGAGTCATGCTCTTTTAGAACGGTTTCTAGTTTGGCATAGATAGTATCATTCTCATCTAAAATATCTAGGTAAAACATGGTATTTTCAGTCATTTTGATTTCTTGGCGACGACGAGAGATTTCGCCATAAGCCTTAAAACCAAGCTGCAAAATAACATTAACCATTCCTTGATAATCTGTAATAGGGCAATCTTCAATAATGTCTATACCGGAGTC
Source organism: uncultured Candidatus Saccharibacteria bacterium (assembly GCA_964532185.1). GTDB lineage: Bacteria > Patescibacteriota > Saccharimonadia > Saccharimonadales > Saccharimonadaceae > Nanosyncoccus. The sequence continues at coordinate 14,885 of CAZHGO010000016.1, forward strand.
TTCGATGTGACGTCGCAAGCTTAGAAGGTAGGTTGGAGCTTCGTCAATGGCGTGCATCTCAGTACGCATAATCAGGCGCGGGTAGTTGCTTCTCCCCTTGTAGCCACGCGGCACGTAAACACGATCGTGGTGCCAGTAAACGGGCGAAAAATCTAGACCAACATCTTCTAGATTTTTTTCTAGGCGATCACGGTTTTTGACTTTGCATTTGACGATTATTTTTTTCATGCTGCCCTCTTTGGAGTCATTATGGCATATTTTGTATCAGAAATCAAGGGTTGCGAGACGAAAAAAATCATAGTATAATGGTATTGCTACAATTTGGATATTTACAAAAGCAGGCGATATTTATTTGTCGTAGGCCTATAAACCATAAAAATGGCATCATGAGGTTATTTGTGGTTTATAAGCACTGCTTGTAAATACTCAAATTGTAGCACCTCGTGGTGCCATTTTTGTTATATGACCCTTGAATGGCACCACGAGGAGCT
>CAZHGO010000017.1:0-11509 GCA_964532185.1 uncultured Candidatus Saccharibacteria bacterium
AAAAGCTTTTCTCACTCTCGCTATTACTCTATTTGTTTTAATTATGGCCGACGAAATTATCAATCTTGCGTTAAAAAACACTAACCAACCCACCGCGATGGATTTCTACCGCTCCCTCGGCCTAGAATACCAACAGTTTTAGTGTTTCTTTTTCTTCCCTCGTTTTTTGCTAAACCGATACAGCGCAACCGCTGTAGAAACAATCGTTAGAACATTGGATACTGCAAAGAAATACGCTCCCACCGTCAAATCAAAGACTAGCCAAAGCACTTGGTTCAGAATCATCAGTTTACGAATATTTTGTTCTTTTTTGGTAAGCAAAGTCGCACAGAAAATCAGTGCACACAAAATCGGAATTAAATCTAGCGGCCCAGCAAAAGAAACCGCTCCAAGCAGAATGTTTACTATAATATATATGCCCACCACAACTTTTGGCACCGGCTTTTTCTTCCGCTCAAATAGATAATTAATTATCATTTCCAGAATTGCAAAGAAACAAATATAAGCACTTGCAAAAGTCCCAAGAAACACAAAATTCAACGCCGAAAAAAGATTAAGAAGAAGCAGCACCACAAAAATCGTCTGCCGCTTTTTGAATTGCATCGAGCATACGCTCGCAATCACCCCCAACACTCCAAACACTTGCGCAATGATAAAATTAGTATCCATTAGCTTAATTATAGCAAACTTTGTCTTTAATTCCTGCCTGTTCTGCCAAGCCCAAAAATTCGTCTAATGTTGCAAGCTCATTGTATCCACTAATGTCGGTTCTGTAATGCATCGGAATAATTTGTTTCGGCCTCGCCGCTTTACAAATCCCCACCGCAGTTTTTGCATCAATGGTATAATACCCACCCACTGGGACCAGTAGATAATCCGCATTGGAGATTTTCGCAAGCTGCTCTTCATTTGGAAAATGTCCCAAATCACCTAGATGCACCAATTTCTCGCCATTTTTGGTGATGATAAATATGGTATTTGGCCCACGCAATTTTCCCTGCTGGTCATCATGCCAGCTCGGCACTTCTTCAATTTCAAATGTGCATTCCCCCGGAATAATTTCTACACATTCTTTGCCGTTATGGTCCGCATGCTCATGCGAGCAAATCACTTTTTTAGCAGTTGTCCTCAGTGGTTTTAATCCTGGCACGCTACCATCTTTATACGGATCAATCACTAGCTCATCATCCAGTTTAAATGAGCTATGCCCCAAATATTCAATTTTCATATAGAAGCTCCTTGGTATATTTATATAATTTTTGAATGTGATTTTCTAGAAAATAATAATGCTTCACATAAAACCCGGTTAAAACTACTAAAATTATCGCCAGTATATATAGTGGTATCATTTCTACCATCCAACCATTCATAGTTATCTCCCACGCAGTTATACAAACCGCCACTATCGCCAGCAGTGCAAAAAACAGCGTCACATTTAGATGAATAGATCTCTCTTTCTGAAAATTCTTCAACATCTCGGCATGGATTTTCATGAGTTGCTCCCTCTCTTCCCTGCTCAAATCTCGCTTGGATTCTTTTTCAATAAATTTCTCATACTCTAAAATTTTCTTTTCCATATTATTCCTTATATATATTATATCACCCATCTTCCCTTTAATTTTTCCCTGTAAAATAATATCGTAGATATTGATAATGTTGACATTATTACGTAAAAAGAGTAAAATAGCAGTATTGACGGTTTTAGGTTGTACGATTGAACATAAGGCGAAGGTTTATTAGTCAACGAATTTTAAAAGCTACCGGCGACTAAAAGCCTTTAATTTTGTCTTTAAAAGTTTCTAGTCGCTTATAGCGACCGAGATTTTATCTCGTATTTCAAGTTAAGACAAAAAATAGCCCCTTCGGGCTGTTTTTTGTTGGTAGGCCAGACGAGATTCGAACTCGTATTTCAAGTTAAGAAAGTAATTTTACAGATTACTGTGTCTACCAATTCCACCACTGGCCCACCATTGGTACGAATATTCGCACCGAAAGAAAGACCAAATTTATTGCTCTACCTTTCGGTGTTAATACCGCATCTACTAAATTTTTAATTTTCATCCCCCTCACCTCGCTTATGTCTACAATGATTCTACATCAAATAAATCAAAACGTCAACCCCACATCTAGTGTTTTCTACAAAATTACCCCTTACCATAAGCATTTTACAAATTGAACAAATATTTTATACAATTTTTAAAAATTACAGAGAAAACAGCAAGATTTGTCCCTATCGCATTATCATAAAATATGCTAAAATATAACTAGTGATTAACTTCAGAGGTTCATTTTATGCCCACCCCCATCAAAAAACTTACCGATCAAGAACAAAAACAAGCTGCTGCAGAGTTCGCCGAACGCTGGAAAGATCGTGGCAACGAAAAGCAAGACGACCAATCCTACTGGAACGATTTATTGCACGATGTTTTGGGTGTAGAACGTACATCAGATTTTATTAATTACCAGAAAAAAGTTAATTTTGAAAATAGTGTAAAATTTGCCGATGGCTATATCAAAGAAACTAAAATTTTAATTGAGCAAAAAGGCCACGACATAGATCTCGGAAAAGCTGAACAACAGTCAGACGGTTCCTGGCTCAGACCAGACCAACAAGCCAGACGCTACGCCAACAATCTTCCTTACGACGAAAAACCAAAATATATCATTACTTCAAACTTCAAAGAAATCTGGATTTATGACGAAAATCGTCCTCATTCCGACCCAGAAAAAATCTTATTAAAAGATTTACCAAAAGAGTATTATCGTCTTCAATTTATAGCAGATACCGGCAGCACTCATATCAAAAAAGAAATGGAACTATCCATTAAAGCTGGCGAGATTATCGGCGACATTTATAATGCCATCCGCAAAGAATATGAAGACCCAGACGATGAAGAAACCCTAAAAAGCCTTAACAAACTTTGCGTTCGTTTAGTATTTTGTTTTTATGCTGAAGATGCTGGATTATTTGGTAAGAAAAGTGCCTTCCATGATTATCTAGTTCACTATGACACCAATGATTTTCGTGATGCTTTAAAATCTTTATTCACCGTCCTAAATCAAAAACCAGAAAACCGCGATAAATATCTAAAGCCAGAGCTTGCCTCCTTCCCCTATGTTAATGGCGGATTATTTGACGATGAAAATATTGAGATTCCACAATTCACAGTAGAAATTCGTAATTTAATTCTCGAAAAAGCTTCAGATAATTTCAACTGGAGTGAAATCAGCCCTACAATTTTCGGCGCTGTTTTTGAATCTACCTTAAACCCAGAAACTCGTCGTAAAGGCGGCATGCACTACACCAGTATCGAAAATATTCACAAAGTCATAGACCCATTATTTTATGATGATTTATGCAAAGAATTTGAGAAAATTAAAAGTATTAAAGTAGCTAAAACTCGTAATAGCCAACTGGAAGAATTCCGTGACAAACTTGCAAGCTTAAAGTTCCTCGACCCAGCCTGTGGCTCTGGTAATTTCTTAACAGAAACTTATCTATCTCTCCGCCATCTAGAAAACGAAGCTATTCAAATGATGCAAGGTGGCAAAACTTCATTTGGTTTCTTAAACCCAATCAAAGTTCAAATCAACCAATTTTATGGCATCGAAATTAACGACTTTGCTGTTACCGTAGCCAAGACTGCCCTTTGGATTGCCGAATCCCAAATGATGCAAGAAACCGAGCGCATCATGGCCCAACACTTAGAATTCCTCCCACTCAAAAGCTACACAAATATTGTGGAAGGAAATGCTCTGCGCATAGATTGGAATGATGTAGTCCCAGCCGACGAATTGAATTATATCATGGGCAACCCACCGTTTGTCGGGAAAAAAGAACAAAGCAATTCTCAAAAAAATGACTTAATAAGCGTATTCAACGGGCGTATCAAAACCCCTGGTTTGCTTGATTATGTGACTGGCTGGTACATAAAAGCCTTTGATTATATAGATAATTCAATTGATTGCGCTTTCGTATCAACAAATTCTATCTCCCAAGGAGAACAAGTGCCAGCCTTTCTCGGCATCTTCCTAGAAATGGGAAACATAATAAAATTCGCATATAGATCTTTCCGTTGGGATAGCGAAGCAAGTCTAAAAGCACATGTCCATTGTGTTATTATCGGATTTGGCAAGAAAAAATATACCAGAAAAATTTTATTCGACACTAATAGCAAAAAGAAAACTGCAAAAAATATCAATGCCTATTTGTTAGATGCCCCGAATATAATAGTTGATAGCAGAAAAGAACCATTGTCTAGTCAAACTCCCAAAATTAATTACGGCAGTATGCCTATTGATAATGGGCACTTAATCCTTGATAGGAAAGAACAAAAAGAAATAACTGATGAATGCCCAGAAATGTCAAAATATATTCGCCAATACAAAGGTGGAGATGAGTTATTAAACAATAACACCCGTTATTGCCTTTGGCTAAAAAACATCTCTCCATCTCTATTGAGCAAATCGAAGAAAACTCTTGAAAGAGTAAAGTTGACTAAAATTTTTAGAGAAAACAGTAACCGTCCACAAACAAAAGAATTAGCCAGTACCCCAACTCTTTTTGGCGAAATTCGCCAACCATCAAAAAAAATGATAACCATACCTAAAGTTTCATCAGAAAATAGAAAATATATTCCTATCAGTATTACTAGCCCCGAAATTATAATTAATGGTAGCACGCTAATTATCCCAAATGACAATTTATATCTATTTGGCATTTTATGCTCTAATGTCCATAATTCTTGGATGAGAACAGTTGGGGGGCGGCTCAAGAGTGACTATCAATATTCAAATTCCATAGTTTATAACACATTTCCTTGGCCGACCCCAACCGAAAAACAAAAAGCCGAAATCGAAAAAACTGCTCAAATGATTCTTGATGCACGCGCTAAATATCCAAATTCTTCCCTTGCCGATTTATATGATGACACCACCATGCCACCAGAGCTCCGCAAGGCCCACCAACTAAATGACAAAGCTGTCATGAAAGCCTACGGCTTCTGGGGCAAACTCAACTCCGAAACCGAATGCGTCGCCGAACTAATGAAAATATACCAGAAGTTGGTAAATAATGAAAAATAACTTTTTCTCATCTACTAAATTCATAATAATCCTCCTTTCCTGTACAATATTCTTGTACATCCTAGACGCCTTCGATATCCCATCAAAAATAGGCATAATAAATGCCCCACCCCAGCTTAACCCATGGGTTGAGTTAACCGTTACATGTCTTTTTACTATTTTTTCAGCTATTATTACTATCCGTGCAGTACAACTTTCGATAGAAAATCAAGAAGCTCAAAGAAAAGAGGATAATGAAAAAACTGTATTACCAATGGGAAAAATAGAAAAACTAAGCATAAAGAACACTAAACAGGAAGACGATGCTGTTGTTTCAGTAATTAGTAGATGCACGAAAAAATACAAAACGGAAAAAATTCCGTCATTTAAATATCTACGTTTTAGATTCAAAAATGTGGGGATACGAGAAATGTACAATGTTTCAATCCAGTTTATCAATGACGACAATTTTTACGAATCAGAAAAACAAAAACTAGCACCAATAGTTTATTCCAACGATACAATCACAATAGCCATAAAAATAATTACCCAAAAGCCCACAATAGACAAACATACAACTATAGAAAAAATAGGGTCCAATATAGCACATCCAATTTTACCAATAACATTCTACATTTATTATTACGATTGTTATAATAATAAATACAAGCAACAATTCCAAGTAGAAACAATATTTGAATGGTTCAAAATCGTCGATACAAATACATCATATAAGGATTTCGAAAACCCACAATTAGCCGGCTATAAAGTCTTAAGTGCACCTAAAAAAGAAGCTAATTAATGTATATTATAAATATCATACAATATATAAAAGGAGCTCAAAAAATGGAAACCCCAACCATAAACGAAAACACCAAAATCTGCCAATCTTGTGCAATGCCACTCACTTCGCCAGACCTATATGGCACTAATAAAGATGGCAGCACCAATGAAGATTACTGCAAATGGTGCTACGACAAAGGTGAATTTCTAGACAACTGTACCATGGAAGAATACATCGAAAAATGTTCCCAATTTGGCGAACAAGCCGGCATGACCAACGAGGAGATGCATGAATATTGCACCAAAGTCTTCCCTACCCTCAAACGCTGGAAAAAAGCTTAATCATCAAGTAGGGGGTTGATTATTCTTTTGATTTGTGCCACTATATCACTATGCCTGATATAAAAAAATACCCTGACATTACTAAAAAAGAGTTTGTAACCAAATTCATCGAAGAATTTGGAGCCAAATCAATGCTTAATCCAGGCGCTATCTTTATGGCTGGACTTCCTGGCGCCGGCAAAACTGAATTTTCAAAAGAACTTATCAAAAATATTAGTGGTCCAAAAGCAATTCGAATTGATATGGATGAAATCGCAAGCAAAATAAAAGGTTACAGACCAGAAATAGCTGATCAATATCGTGAACCAGCGACCAAACTATTAAACAGTATATACGATGAAACTCTTAAAAATCATTTTGAATTCGTTATGGATGGGACTTTCGGAAGTAAGAATGCAATCAAAAATATTGAAAGAGCACTTCATCATAATTACTCAATAAAAATTATATACATTCAACAAGATCCCAAGCTTGCCTGGAAATTCACGCTCGCGAGAGAAAAAGTAGAACATCGTTCAATTAATATTAATGGTTTCATCGAAGCATACTTTAATATTTCAGCAAATTTAATCAAATTAGAACCATTTTTAAAGAAATATGATAAAATTTCAATAGATATAATTACAAAAAATAATAACAATAAAGAAATCGATTCTTGGTTACCAAACATCAAAAGTGGCATTGACATATTACTTAAAACAAGTTATAATAAAAATACTTTAAGGAAATACATAGATGACTGACGAAAAACGTTTAAAGCTAATGAAGAAAAAACCAACTCTGAGAGAGATTGTTAAGCCAAACATGGGAGAAAATGCCAAAGTCGTTTTTCGCGTATCTATGGCTAGAGCAAAAAAAGACCAAGATATGCTTCTGAAAAAAGCTCAACAATTATAACTCATTAGTCCTACCCCCACCCACCCCCAGCACCAAACCCCGTATGATACCCCGTCTCATACGCATCGCGTTCTTCATCAGAAAGAGAGTCCGAATCTTCTACCGACATCCCAAACCCGGTATAAAAAGAACCAGATATCGCATCTTGTTGCCCATCCATCACACCCAGTTCCTCTAACTCGTTCAAATCTCGCCCATCATCAGAGCTATCAGAACTATCAACATCATCAAAATCTCCTAAATCCTCTGACTCATCATCAAACTCATCCATCTCAGAGTCTATACCAGAATCCATCTCGTAATCATCATCCATACCCACATTATACCACCCAATATTATATATAAAACTAGAAAAACTTAAAAACATTTAGCATACTTCTTATGCTATAATAATCTCATGACACACTTATTTGAACAAATCACCAAAGCGATCGACGAAGCCGAATGGGCTAGCATTTTAATCACTATTTTAATCGCCATCCTGCTCCTCAGCTTTATAACCGTAAACATCGTCAGCTGCGTCTGCCAAATTTCCATGAAAAAATCTCTCAAAAAACTTGCCAATCAGCAAGAAAAACAGCTCGCTGAGAAAAAGCCAGAATATAAAACCCCAAAGAATTAACCATGTATCAACCAAAATTCATGAAATTGGCCATCGAAGAAGCCAAAACCGGCATCAAAAACCAAGACGGTGGACCATTCGGCGCCGTAGTAGTAAAAGATAACAAACTCATCGCCACCGGCCACAACTGCGTTTTAAAAAATCACGATTCCACTTGTCATGGCGAAATCGACGCCATCCGAAAAGCCGAACAAATCTTGCAGACTCACGACCTCTCCGGTTGCGAACTCTACACCACCGGCGAACCTTGCCCCATGTGCCTCGCTGCCATCCTTTGGGCCAACATCAAAAAAGTTTATTACGGTTGCACATTAGAAGACAACGAAAAAATTGGTTTCCGCGATCTCAAATTCGAAAAGCTCATGAGCGGCAACCGCAGTCAATTACCAGAAGATTTCCTAGAACAACACGACCGCGACCTCTGCCTCGAACTTTTCAACGAATATAATCACCTAGACAAAACTATTTACTAATTATCTCCTACCCGTATTCGGCACCATTGGAATCACAGGTTCTTCTTCAGGAATTAAACTTTTCAGAATCGGCATGATACTTTCCGGAATATGCCCAGTCACTAACTTCCCAGCATTAGAAACCAAAGAATACGTATAATAAAGTGAATAATTTTCCCCAAAAGTATCTTGCGTATATTTCGCATCTGCCACAATAATCGGCGAAAGCGCCTTCACCAATTTTGGCAAATTTTCCTTAATAATCGTAAATTCATCCTCCGTCACTGCCGGCTCCACACCATAAGCATTCATATAATCATCATAATTACCAATATAAGTCACAAGATAACTCAAAAATTCATCAACATCAGCCTCCGTTGCTGTTCCCTTCAAAATTTTCACCAAATCCAAATACGGTGGGAAATTCGCCAAAGCCTCTTCCAAAGTAGTACCATACCCACCAGTCATTAAATCCGTAAATGCATTTGCTGCCACCATCCCAGCCATACCCTTATCAGTATCCTTAATAAAATTCAAAAACTCACTTTGTTTATCTAGCGTTCTTAATTGATATGCTTTCATAATCGCCGAAAGTGGCACTTTTACCTGACTATCAAAATATTCTCGCGTCAGTCCATTATCCGTCACAAATTCCATCCACGCATCCATAAAATCCCGGCCGTTCATCGTACCAACTTTTTCTACTATACCCTCATTAGACGAAAGCAAATTCATCGCTCTAGAACTATCAGCAAGGTCCGAAATATCAACCATCTCGGTCGTTATATTAAGATCTGCCGGATGAATTTCCTCGTACACTCCCGTATTATAAAATCCCCAAATTTCTGGAAAAACATAACCCAACAAAAGATCATTTCCATCTTTTACATCATGTATATTAGAATATCCAGTTTCCGTCACGCTCGCTCTCGGCGCTCCAAAAGTATAAACATAAAAATCATCCGGCGCCATTTCATAATCATCAATATTGGCATTAATTTTTTTCGCAAATAAATCAACCACTGCCCCACCTCGCGAATACCCAACTACCCAAACTTTATAATCAGCAAAATCATGATCTAAAACATATTGGTTAAACCTATCCACCATCAAATCTGCCGATTCCGAAAATCCGGCATGATCCCCACTCGTCCCCACGTTAAAATTAGACAGCCACTCCGTCATATAATTATAATTACGCGGTGCCACCACAATTAATTCCTGGCCACTAGAAAGAGTTTTATATCCAATCGTCGTACCAAAAGAATGCCCATCTTCTTCCGACCTTTCATCCCAACTTTGATAATCAGAAAATCCTAATTGATCAAGAAAATTGGTTAATTTAGGATTTACATCCGTAGTGGTAGAAGGATATCCATCGGCTTGATTTTCATATCCTGCTAGTGCCAAAGCATAAGAAACAGCTCTAAGTTCCGGATGATCCCCAGGAGATGCCGGATCAAAATATGCATCACTATATTCTATCGTATCCGTTGCGTCCAACGCATCATAAACCGAACTCCACGGATTTTCCGAATCTTCAATAAAAGCATAATACGGATAGGTAGCGGTAATTTTTTCCGATTCCGCCGCCCCCACATCCCGTATAGGGATGGCAATCATAGCCATCCCTACTACCAGGCTAACGCTCAATGTCAAAAACTTTTTTGACAAATTTTTCATCATTTACTGCGCCTTTTTCTTCAAAAACATTTTAACTACTGCCAACATAGTTACAATCACGATACCACTAATTACTGCCACTATATTTATAACTTCTGCACCGGCAGCTTCAGCAGTGAATGCACCAGTATCTGGCACTGGGACCACCTCATCTTCTTCATCCTCCCCCACAATTACAAACGTTGCTCTTGCAATTCCAGCTACACCTGTATCAAAGAAGTAGATTTCAACACTATGTTCACCCGGCTCTAGTGTATCCAAATACCCACCAAGCAATGTAACGGTTTGTTCTTCTGGTTCCACTACGCTATCAGTTTCCAAATCTATATATAAATCATCCACCTTAATAGTCACTTCACCTTCGGTATAACTAGTTGGATCTTTATCTACCATAAATGCCAAATTTTCTCCACTGCCAAGAGTATGCTCACCTCCATCACCGTCAGTCACTAAATAAAACCGGCGGAATGCCACCACAATCTCAGCATTTTCATCTAAACCTGTTATATCAAGAGAATTATCCTCATTTAGACTATCAGTCACATCATTTCCGTTATACTCCACCCACATTATTTCGTAACCATCTGCTGGTGTGATTTCAACATGCAAATCATCACCTTCATCAACAAAGTGTGGGGCAGATACTTCACCATGCCCACTCCAAATGTGAGTATTAATTATCTCATAAGCTTTGATCGTAAACGGCACCTCAAACAAAGCTACATAATCATCGTCTTCATAGGAATACCTCACTGTGTAATCGCCCGGCTCGCTAGGCTCGTCTACCAAAGATACAGCATCATAATACTCAACCTCTAAATCGTCTGCGGTTATATTAGCAGGATTGTCTTCTACGACCAAATCACCAACTAAAGCTATTGGCCCACCGCTATATGATATTTCTTGTTTTTCTATACCGGTGATCATAAGCACCTCTTTATCATCATGGGTGACTATTAGCATAGTATCTAAGTTTAGATTTTCTTCAGTTCGCATTTCACCACCTATGCTATATTCAGCATAATCAATCGTAATCGGCATATTACGTTTGAATGCTGTAGTACTTATGGAAACATGATACGGCATCGAGAAAAGATCTTCACCAGCCGCAACATTAACATAAGGCGCACTCTCGTCTATATTCCATTCCAAATGCAAATGGTCATCAGATATTTCAACTCCACTAATTTGCGAGTGAACAGATTCGGGTATCTCTTCTTCTATACCTTCAAATGATTCGGTATCAGCAAAACTTATTGCTATAGAATGTAATTCCATATCACAGGTAGCCTTAAGTTTTGCGTATAAAGTATCTCCGTGATCATAATCAACTGTATCGCCCACTGCTTCAAAACAGCTATCCGCTGCATGCACTGCCGGCAGTTGCACCATTGAAAGCGCCAAAACACCAACCAAAACGCTTATTAGCATTTTTGTTTTTTTAATTTTTATTTTAAACATAAAATTCCTTTTTATTTTATATGACCTTTTGCCTAATTATAACATAAACAATTTAATATTACAATAAAAATCGCATCTTTTCTTGCTTTAATACTTTATATTTATCCATACCCCTATTATAACAGCATGCTATAATAAAACAAAGGAGTCCCATGGCAAAATCTAAAGTTTATTTTACTAAAGAAATCACACCAGAAAGTTTAAT
>CAZHGO010000017.1:11609-14868 GCA_964532185.1 uncultured Candidatus Saccharibacteria bacterium
CCATGGCAAAATCTAAAGTTTATTTTACTAAAGAAATCACACCAGAAAGTTTAATCAAAATTTATCAGGCTTTGAATGTAAAATTACCAGGCAAAGTTGGAATCAAAGTTTCTACCGGCGAAGCCGGCGCTAAAGGCTATTTAAAAGCCGATTTAATCGGCCCATTTGTCAAAAGTTTAAACGGCACGATTATTGAATGTAACACCGCTTACCCAGGCGAAAGAAACAACGCAAAAGATCATATCAAAGTAGCAAAAGACCATGGCTTCACTAGCTTTGCAGACGTAGATATTATGGATGCCGACGGCGAATTTAAAATCCCATTCAAAAAAGGCAAATATCTAAAATACGACATCGTGGGAAATCACTTCAAAAATTACGACTCATTTATAAACCTTGCTCATGGCAAAGGGCACATGATGGGCGGCTTCGGCGCCAACCTCAAAAATCAATCTATCGGCATTGCTTCGAGAAACGGCAAAGCCTATATCCACTCCGCCGGCCATACCGCAGACCCAGACGCCTGCTGGAATGACCAACACGAGCAAATCGAATTTATCCACTCCATGGCCGAAGCCGCCACCGCCGTCGCCGACTACCTCAAAGAACAAGGAAAACCTATTATATATATTACTGTCATGAACGCACTATCTTTAAATTGCGACTGCGACGCCAACCAAGATGATCCTGTTATGGCAGATCTCGGTATTATCGCGTCAGAAGATCCAGTTGCCAACGACCAAGCTTTCATTAACATGATTTGGAATTCTAAAGATCCTGGCGCCGAAAAACTCAAAGAACGCATTGACTCCCGCCTCGGCCGTGAGATTCTTCCCTACGCCGAAGAGCTCGGTCTCGGCTCCCGCAACTACGAATTAATCAAAATCTAAAATAAACCCAAATTTATTTTTCAGTTTCATTTTAACTTCAAGACGCATAATCTATAATATAATTAAATAAGGAAATATTATGAGAGTATTATATGTAGAAGATGCCACCTTCCTTGCGGAAGCTGTCAAGCACAATTTAGAAAAACAAGGAATCACAGTCGACCTATCAAACGATGGCGAAGATGGTTTAGATAAAGCTCTAAAAAATATTTACGACTGTGTAATTTTAGACATTATGCTTCCAAAATTATCCGGCACCGACATCCTAAAGCGTATGCGCGAAAAAGAGGTTCAAACTCCAGTAATCATGCTTTCTGCTCTCTCCGAAGTTGAAACCAAAATCAGCCATCTAGATCACGGCGCTGATGACTACCTCGCCAAACCTTTCAAGACCATTGAACTCGTAGCCAGAGTCAAAGCTATTGTTCGCCGTCCCAAAACCATAGACAATGGCAACCTCGTTTATAACGATCTCGTTTTAAATAAGGCCAACGCCACTTTAAACGATGAACAGCTTACCGCCAAAGAAGTCGAAATTCTCACCGAGTTTATCAAGACCCCAGAAACCCTCATCAACAAAGAGCATCTTCTTGCCAAAATCTGGGGCGAAGAAGGCCTTGGCGAAGACAATTATGTAGAATCTTATATGTCAAGAATTCGCAAATTATTAAAGAAGATTCATAGCAAAACCAAAATTGTCACCGTTCGCAACTTAGGCTACAAACTAACGAAAGGCTAAAATGTTCAAAAAGCTCAAAAACAAAATCATCATCATTACTATGGCCATCACCACTACGGTTTTAATTTTGGCTGGCACAGCAATTATGCTCTCTTCCTCCAAAATGCGCCCAGAGCCAAAATATCATCCGGAATTTAACAATTTATCTTTTGGCGAACAAGAACTACAAAATTATATTAAATCCGATCGCGAAGAAGGTGACACCAGGCTCCTGATTACTTTATTTTGTGTTGGCATCATCGTAGAGGTCGCAGTTTTTTTAATTTCTTATTATTTATCTCAAAAAATCACTCAGCCCGTTCAAGATGCTTACGACAAACAAAAACTTTTTATCGCCAACGCTTCTCACGAACTCAAAACTCCACTCGCCGTTATTCAAGCCAATATGGAAGCACTTGAAGTAGATCAAGAAAACGAAAAATGGAAAACCAATATTGATAACGAAATCACTCACGCCAATAAATTAGTTCTTGACCTTCTTCAGCTTGCCAAAATGGATGCCGGCAACATTGAAAAATCTCCCACCGAAAAATTTGATTTAACCGTCGAAATCAAAAAACACATTGAATCATTCAAGCCAAAATTTTCCGGCAAAATCATTTATAAAACCACCAGCGCAGCAAAAACTTATTCCCTACCAAAACAAGATTTTTTCCAAGTTTTTGATATTTTGCTAGACAACGCCACCAAATATGGCAAACAAAAAATCGTCGTCAAATTAAACGAAAATAATGTATCAATCGAAAACGACGGCGCCACCATTTCAAAAGACGACCAAAAGAAAATTTTTGATCGTTTTTACCAAACCGACAAAACCAAATCCGGCTCCGGCCTCGGCCTCGCCATCGCCAAAGCCCTCTGCGACCAAAATCACTGGCAGCTTTCCGTCACCAGTACCAAAACCACCACATTTAATATCAAGTGGTGAACAAGGACTTATCTATGCCGAGACCAAGACCAAGAAATAAACAAGATCTACTAAAAGCTGGCGAAGAATATTACACTAAACTGATCGAAATGGCTGATTGGTGCATTTATATGAATGGCACCGAATGCTATTAGAATTTGTCGACACGAACCTAAATAAAGGCGAAACAGCACCATTCTTGCCAGAACCATATACCTGGAAGACCTTTCGTTAGCTGTCATCTTCCCACTATGACTGGGCCATGAAGAAGCTCAAAGCACATAAGAAAAACTGCGCAGAATAAATCAACGCATATGTTATAATAACTGTATGGAAAATAACTAACTTAATCTCAATCACACTTGCTTTTGTGGCATTACTCGCAACAGCAATTAGCACAAGTAGCGTACTACCAACAATTGATTTCTCGCAAAAGATTTTGATCATGATTGCAATTGTAATATTTTGCGTTTCGATTTTTGTAGGACTGACAAATTTTTATCTAAACATGAGACACCATCAAAAAACTGCCAAAATAGATAGAAAAAAGGCGCAAAAAGCTGAAACTACCAAAAGCACAGAAAAACTAGATAATGTTGAGAGAACAGAAGTAGCCGTTACCGTGCCAAGCTCAGTAAAACGCAATACTCCCTTAGCTGGACTCAAGTAGTTTTGCTGATGATAGGGTTAGTATTTTGTGTACTGATGATTGGAACAATTCTT
>CAZHGO010000018.1:0-7022 GCA_964532185.1 uncultured Candidatus Saccharibacteria bacterium
TAGGCCACAAAAAAAATTGGCGTTGGTGAGATTTATTTAGTTATAATACCACACCGCCCCATCTGGCGTGTCTGAGAGCGCGATTCCCTGCTTCAAAAGTTCACCTCGAATTTTGTCAGACATGGCAAAATCTTTATTAGCTCTTGCCACATCTCTTTCGTGGATCAAATTATAAATCTCGTCAGACACATCAGGAGTGTCAGAAATTAACCGAAGCCCAAATAGCTCATCTATCTTCCGCCAGTCATTTAGTGACAAGAGGCAGTTATCAATAATCGCGCATGCTTCAGCCGAATTAAGATTATTCGAAACTGCCTCGAGAACCTTAGCAAAATTTCCTTCTGATTCCACCGGTTTTTGATAGCAAAGAGCAATTCTTTCGCGCCAGTTAGCCCTCCGATTTTTAGCGGCCTCCAGACTCTCAAAAGTGAAATTCCGCGTCCCCTGATAGTGTCCAGATAAAAGCCACATCTTATAATCCATCGGTGAAAACCCACGATATTCTAAATCTTCCAAAGTATAAGTATTACCAAGCGATTTAGAAATCTTTTGCCCGTCTATAGTGATAAAGTCACAATGTAACCAAAATCTAGCGAGTTGTTTGCCATAGGCGGCATAAGTCTCGGCAATCTCGTTGGTGTGATGAATTGGAATATGATCAATCCCGCCAGTATGAATATCAATCGGCTCACCCAGCTCTTTATGGATAATCGTGGCGCATTCTAGATGCCATCCAGGATAACCTGGCCGGCCAAGATAGTCCCAACGCATGGCGTGGTTTTCGCCTGGCTGGATAAACTTCCACACCGCAAAATCCGACACGTTACGTTTCTCAGTGGAAAATCCTACTCTCGCCCCAGCCTTCAATCCTTCGAGATCCAACCTTGCAAAATCCGCATATTCCGGAAATTTGGCAGTATCAAAATACACCCCGTCATGTGTTTCGTAAGTATATCCATTTGTAGTCATCAAATCCACCGCTTCCATATCTTCCTTAATATAATCGGTAGCTTTTGCAATTACATCCGCCGGCAAAAACTCCATAGAAGCATAATTATCAAGATATACTTTGGCATAAAAATCCGCAACTTCAAATGGTGTCTTACCTTCCAAGCGGGCGCCTTTTTCTAGCTTATCTTCCCCTTCATCTCCATCCGAAGTCAGATGCCCCACATCAGTCAAATTCAAAACTCGCTTCACTTTATAACCATTAGCAAGCAAGCATCGCACTAACAAATCCCAATAAGCATAAGCTGCATAATTGCCGATATGTGGAAAATTATAAACCGTCGGCCCACAAGTATAAATCTTTACCACATTCCCAACCGGCTTAAAGTTCTCTAATTTACGAGTGAGTGTATTATGCAGTTTCATTTAAAATCCTTTCCAGGACCGGTACTAATTTACCGTATTTATCACGCCCTATCCCATGCGAGCCTGGAGTTTTAACAGCAGTAATTTTTGGATTACTCTTTAGAAGTCCTGGAATATTATAGCTAGCAATAATTTGATCGGTCGCACCATATATAATAGTGGTTGGTTTAGTTAATCTAGTATAAACCGCATAATTATGTTTATTAAACACAATTTTTTCTAGCTCGTTATTAAAAGCTTTGTCTTTTCTATATTTAGGGTCTTTCAAGATCATTAATTGCCTAAAACCTTCTTTTCCTGCCGCCATTTTGGGGCTATCAAATTCTTCTGGCCGAAATACTGGAGGCGAAATTAAAATCAGTTCCTTTACCAATTTTTTACGAGCTTCTGCAAATCTTGCCGAAATCAAACATCCCATCGAATGCCCCATCAAAACTAGCGGAGTTTTGAGTTTAAGTGCGTTAATTGCGTTATACAGTGCCTCTAGTTGTTCTTTGAAATCATAATTTAATTTATCGGACTTTGTAGATTTGCCAGAGCCCAAAAGATCGAATCGGACAAAACGAATATCTTTAAGAGATGTAGTACCTTCTAAATATTCAAGTGGTTTAATAAATCTAGAAGAATCATCCGCAATCCCATGCACGCACACTACCGTGAGGCGAGGTTTTTTGGATACACAATTATCGTAAGTTTTGGTGAGTTTAAGCATCTTGCTCCCTTTCTGCCAAAAGTTCTGGCATGATTTTTACTAAATCTTTTACTACTTCTTCATAAGTAGTATCGTAAGTTCTAAAGCCGGCCGCATACGGATGTCCGCCACCACCAAAATACTCGGCCACTGTATCGGCAATATTAGCATCACCAGAGCAGCGAATCTTGCCAGTAACTTTACCATCCGGGTAAGTTTTAATTGCCACGGCTACCTTTACCCCTTCTACCATCCGGAGTTCTTCCAAAATCAAAACGTTTGGGTTGTATTCGTCCGAAAATTCTTCAATGTCTTCCCACGGAATCAAAACCGTAGCGAGTTCACCATCTAAATAAAATTCCGTGCGTTCAATCAACCGAGCCTTATATTCAAAAATCCTCTGCGATTTTTTCATAAACTCACGGCGGTTCTCTTCTAATTTACCAATATTGGCGCCGCATTCTGTTAGCTTTGCCATTATCTCAAAAGTTCTAGCCGTTACCGAAGCGCTGGTCAGTCCCAAAGTATCCGAAGTAATTCCCTGCATCAAAGCTTCAGCCGCCGATTGGTTAATCTCTAAACCACAAGCAGAGGCGATTTCAAAAATTACTTCCGCTGCCGCCGGCCTAATCTCTATAATGCTTTCATGCTCAAAATCTAAATCATCTTCGCTCTCGTGATGGTCTATCACTAGAACTGGCGCAGAATATAAACGATTTTTGATTGCTGTATCATCCAATAACTTAGAGAGTAGCACTGTTGCCGCAGTGTCTACAATAATATATCCATCGGCCTTATAATCAAATTCTGTGGTTACCCTAGACCAATCCGGAAAATAGTGCAGATATTTGGGAATATCAATCGGACAATACAAAGATACCTCAAAACCCTCCAAAAGATAATCTAATGCAATCGCCGAGCCTAAAGAATCCCCATCCGGATTCTCCGCCTGAATCACGCAAATCTTCTTCTTGCCCTTTAAAAAATCAGAAAAAACATCATACATCTCTCTTATATTATACAACAAAATTTGAAATGGAATTCACTTTCATTTCAAATTTCTTACTGCTTTCTTTTGTTGGGGCTTTCTTTCCGAAAGAAAGCCCCACTATGCTATAATATAATTATGACCGTTTTTCACGCAGACAAAAAATTTGAGCGCTTTGAAGACGTTACACCAGAGCTTTTGAAAAAAGAAAATGTCAAATTGCTTTTGTGCGATTTAGATAATACTCTACGTCTTCATTCTGAAAAGGAGCCAGCCGACGAACTTGCCGACTGGGTAGAAGAATGTCGTGATGCTGGCGTCAAAATTGTGATTATCTCTAATAATGGCCGCAAAAAAATGATGCAAAAATTTTGTGAGCCTTTGGGAGTAGATTGCGTTTGGTGGGCTAAAAAACCAGTTTCCACTAAGCTTACCGAAACCATGGAAAATCTCAAAATCAAGCCCGAAGACACCGTAATGCTTGGTGACAAATGGTCCACCGATGTTTTGGCTGCTAAATTTGCCAAAGTTCGCTCCTGGAAAGTAGAACACCGGAGAGACATTGTATGAATCTCCCCACCGCCCTCACTGTACTAAGAATCATTTTAGTAGCTCCCGTGATGGTTTTAATTTTTATGGATAATTTGCCAGCCCAAATTGCCACTATCGTATGTTTTAGCCTTGCCGCTATCACCGACAAGATAGATGGCCATCTTGCTCGCAAAAACAAGCAAGTCACCGATTTCGGTGCTTTTCTAGATCCTCTGGCTGATAAAATGCTCATTAACCTCACCTTCCTCGCCTTAGTAGTGTTGAATATCATGCCACTTTGGATGTTTGCGGTAATTTTGATTCGCGATTTTGCTGTAGATGGGATGCGTATGATGGCTGCCAAAAAAGGCACTGTGATTCCTGCCAATATTTTTGGTAAACTCAAAACCACCATTCAAATGATTACTATAATTACAATTTTACTAAACCGGATTTTGAATTTTGAGCCACTTGCCATCACAAACACCATACTATTATATATAGTAGTATTTTTAACGATTTTGTCCGGCGCAATCTATCTATTTAGAGGCCGTAAGCTATTAAGATAAATACAAGTAGCACCGTGCCAGTGAAGACCGTAGAATCTACTCGGTCTAGATAGCCACCATGTCCTTCACTCCCGCCTACAAATAATTCCAAAAACTGGAAAAACTTATTTTTGATGATAATCTCATTAGAATCTTTAACTTCAAATTTGCGTTTGAGATAGCTTTCAAATAAATCACCCGAGAGCGCCAGTGGCCCACACAAAAGAAACATCCAATCAGTATCAAAACTTCCCTGCGCCCCCATTTTG
This sequence comes from uncultured Candidatus Saccharibacteria bacterium, assembly GCA_964532185.1. Classification (GTDB taxonomy): domain Bacteria; phylum Patescibacteriota; class Saccharimonadia; order Saccharimonadales; family Saccharimonadaceae; genus Nanosyncoccus. Next base: position 4,402 of record CAZHGO010000018.1, read on the forward strand.
ATTGCTACCATCAAAGTAGCAGTCAGAAGCCCCAAAAAAGTCCCCTCCCAAGTTTTGTTCTTAGAAATTTTTGGAAAAGGCCTGGATTTTTTAAAAATCTTACCACCACACAATTTGCCATATAGATATGCAAAAATATCATATCCCGGCACACCCAAAATAATATACCAAAAATGATTTACATCAATTCTCGCCACAAAAACTGTACCAAAAATCAAAAACAAAATTTCCAAAATTGCCAGAGCGATATTTGAAAATTGATGTTTCTTCTTGAAAAAACTCAGAAGCTCGATAAGTCCCATAAAGGTAAAAAACCCAAAGATAATTTTGAATGGAATCGAATCAAAAGTATAAAGCCCAACCAAAGCCACCGCAAACATTGAAATTGTGATGATTGTGCGTACTTTAAAATTCCTGTCCATATCACCATTATACATCAAAATAAGTATTGCAATTCCATTTTTTATGCTATAATTAAATCATGCTTAAGGTTGTATCCAATTTCAAGAAAAGTATAGCTGTTCTTGTTTCGGCCTTATTCTTTTCTCTCCCCTCCACCCTCTTAATGGGGGGGGGGTGCAACCGCATTAACTGGTGCCACCTTTGATACAGACGTTAGAGTCCATCCTAGTCTTACGTTAAACATCACCAGCAGTGGCGTAACCACCACAGACATCACTCTCAACCTAGATCCTGCTTCTAATGCTTTTGATTATCAAGACTTAAATGTAGCTGTAGGCACTAATAATGCTACTGGTTATTGGTCACGTACTGCTCGTTCTACAGCAACTGGATACCATCTGTTTTTTACTAATTCAGCAGTTAATGCTAATCTGGAAGGTAATAAGTACCGTGGTTTTTTTATCCGTTGCCTCGCCTACTAAACCGTATTAGATATGATATAATAGTTATATGCTAGAATTTCTGTACAACAAGCTCAGAAGTGGTATGCGAAAGCTAGATGTCACTCTGGAGCGTAGCAAATACGGCTACATCGAAAAACTCCCCAAGGAACTCAAATATTTTGATGGCAGCATGTACGAGGCCATCCTCAAATCTGCCGAAAGATACCCCAATCGCACTGCGCTAGAATACTTCAAAATGGAAATTTCCTACAAAGAAATGATCAAAAAAATCAACAAGACTGCTAGCGCCCTAAAGGCCATCGGTGTAGAAAAAGGCGATTTTGTCACCATTTGTATGCCTAACACTCCAGAAGCAGTCTACATGTTCTACGCAGTCAATGAAATTGGCGCCATTGCCAACATGGTACATCCACTTTCCTCCGAAAAGGAGATTGAGGATTACCTTATTCAGTCCAAATCCAAGGTCATGCTCTGTATCGACGTAGCTTATCCTAGAGTAGAAAACATCATCAAAAACACCGAAGTGGAGCATCTTATCGTAGTCTCCCCTACTCGCTCAATGGATTTTCTTGTGAGATTTTTATTTAAAATCACCAAAGGTCGCAAAAACCACATCAAGCGCTCTCAGCAAGTGATGACCTGGGATAGATTTATGTTGAAATCGCTCAAATACACCAAAGACCCTCATGTCCACCTAAGCCCAAACGACCCAGCTATAATTCTCTATTCTGGTGGCACTACTGGCAAGCCCAAAGGCGTAATCTTAACTAGCATGAACTTCAATGCTCAAGCTCTCGGTGCCAAATATCTTGTGCCAGAGCTTTTAAAGCCTAAGTATTCCATGCTCTGTTTTTTGCCTAATTTTCATGCTTTTGGGATGGGTGTTTGTATGCATATTCCCCTTTACTGTGGCATGCGCATGGTCTTGATTCCCCAGTTCAATGCCAAAAAACTAAAAAGCTACATCAAAAAATACCGTATTAACATATTAGTTGGTGTGCCAACGGTTTTTGATTATATGGTGAAAGTTAAATTCGGCCCTCGCGAACTCAGACGTATTAAAGGTGTGGTCTCTGGTGGTGATATTGTCTCTGAATCTCTCAAAAATGACATCAACAAATTTTTGAAAGATCATGGCTCCAAGGCTGTCATTCAGAATGGATATGGCCTAACTGAAGCTGCTGGTGGTATGATTTTCTCAGCTAAAAAGGTGGCAGATCTTCCTGGTGCCATCGGCTTCCCTCTTCCAGATAGCGAAGCTCTAATTCTTGACCTCAAGACCAAAAAACCAGCCAAAATTGGTGATGATGGCGAGATTCTAGTGCGTGGCCTTACTATTATGAAAGGCTATCTCAATAAACCCAAAGAGACCGAAAAAGCCTTTGTCAAAGTCAACGGTAAAAAATATTTAAGAACCGGCGACATTGGCTATGTAGATGAAAAAGGTGTAGTGTATTTTAAAGCCAGGCTCAAACGCATGATTATTTCCAATGGCTACAATATCTATCCTGGTAATGTAGAAGAAGCTACCCTAAAGTCTAATTATGTAGATTCTTGTATTTGCGTTGGTACGCCAGACAAGCTCCGTGGCGAAATTGTCAAAATGTTTATTGTTTTGAAACCAGACGCACATGAGCATGCAGCCAAAAAAGACCTAGGAAAACTTTACAAAAAATACCTCGCCAAATACGAAATCCCTCGAGAACTCGAATTTGTCCAAGAACTACCAAAAACTAAGCTCGGTAAAGTAGACTT
>CAZHGO010000018.1:7122-14714 GCA_964532185.1 uncultured Candidatus Saccharibacteria bacterium
AAGTGTAATTTGGTCTGCATAGCTTAGATCTACACCTAGTGGCAGCCCACGTGCAAGCCGGGTTAATTTAAGATTAGGATTTTGCTCATGCAGCATTTTTTCAAGAAGTAGCGCCGTAGACTCTCCTTCTACCGATGGATTGGTGGCAATGATCACTTCTTTTACATTATCATCATTTACACGTTTAATTAATTCACCAATATGTAGCTGCTCCGGTGTGACACCATCAATTGGTGAAACTGCTCCACCTAGCACGTGATAAGTACCTTTATAAGATTTAGTTTGCTCTATCGCATAAATATCTAGAGGCTCTTCTACTACCATTACGGTAGTTTTGTCACGCGCCGAATCAGCATATAATGGCGAAACTTCCTCATTAGCTCCAATCAGCGCAAAAGTTACCGGGCAAGATTTTACTCCCTTGTGTAGCTCAGCCAAAGCCTCTGCAATTGCAAGAGATATCTTGTCGCTAGATTTAAAAAGATAATAAGCATAGCGCTCAGCCGTCTTGGGCCCCACACCAGGAAGCATCCCCAGCGCATCAATTACATCAGAAAGAGCTTTAGGTAGCATCAAAACCCTTTACAAGCCTAGCCCAGAGAGTCCACCCATGAGAGGCTTCATTTTGTCGGTAGCAATTTCTTGGGCTTTGGCAAAGCCATCACGCATGCAGTTCTCAATCCAGCGCTCCAATTCGTGAATATCATCAAGATCTACTTTTTCTGGATCAATCGAAACTTTTTTGACTTTGAGCTCGCCAGTGATTTGTACCACCACTGCGCCATCACCAGCCTCTACTTCTACAATTTCATTTTTAAGCTCTTTTTGAGCTTTTCTCAGCTGATTAATCATCTTCATTTGGTCAATCGTTTGTCCCATTCGTATTCTCCTTTACTGTATATAAATATATTATATCACTGTTCTCTTTCATTGGCGAGGTAATTATCTGGGAAAGCACATAATTTGCATTACTAGTTTGTGTCTTCAAAATCGCTACCTTTTCTGTCTCGGCTGATTTTACATTCTCCACCACCTTCAGCCCACCTGTATCTTCCAAAATTTTATAAAAATCATAATTTTCTTCTGCTACCAAAGTTTCATCGGTTAAAGTATGACGAATAATATCCAAACTATAATCAAATTGCGACGCCACGCTAGAATTATAATGGTAGCCATTAATATATTGCAGAAGTCCTGGAATAATCACAAACCCAAACAAAATTATTAAAGGAAATAATGCCGAGACTCTTGCGTAAGGATTTTCAGGAAAAAGTCCGTACCATTTTTCCAAAAGATACTTAAGCCCATGTGCTACCAAAATCGACAAAGGCAAAACTAAGAAAATCACTGCGCTAGGGTTTAGGCCGGTGATAATTATACCGAATAATATCAAAAGTGATGCAATCGAGTTTCTGGAGGCGAAGAATCCTTTAGTGGTAGAAAAAAGTCCAGTAAGCGCCAAAGCCAAGATTGGTAACCCAATCAAAGGAGCTAAGAAAATAGTGTTAGACTCACCAAACCATTGGAATACTGGCGTAAACCCAGTGATGATATTAGGTATGAAATCAGTTATACCGTAATCTTTGTGGGCCAAAAGTTCCATAATTACTGATGGCTGATTGATAATGTTTAAAATTATCGCAGCAATCCCAGCCAAGATGATTATCCCAGTAAAAATTAAAGGTAAATGCGGCAAACTTTTTACCACGAACCTTAGATGGGGCTGCAAGGCTACAAAGATTACGCAAAATATCGCAAAATACACCATATACGGTGTAAATAGTGCCATCGCCATCCCTATTGCAAACAAAAATGAATACATTGGTTTGGGGCGTTTTTCGCCCTGAATTTTGGAACCGAGCCACAAAAGTAGCGTTGGCCAAAATACCAACATGATGAGAGGCGTGCCGGACCCCGCCAAAAACAAAAATGGTGTAGATAATACCACTAAACAAGACGAAAGGAGCGATACGTTATTTTTAAACCAACGATTGAGTAGTAGAATTAACAGCATTCCAAAAATCAGCCCAATAATTACACTTGGTAATTTTATGGCATATGGCGTTAACCCAAAGATGTTAATTGATGCTTTTTGCAAAGCATGATAAGGTAAATCCACCAAACTACCATCAAATGGCTCGCTCATAGATAGATGATAAGATCTAGTAGCCGACTCCATTTCAGCGCCAGATAATCCATCTTGTGCAATCAAAGGTAAAGTAAATAATAATAGAACAAAAGCCAGCATTAAGACTACATAACCAATCACAAACCGATGTCGGTATAGAAAAAGTTTAGAAACAATAATTTTCTTCACTATCTCATTATACTATTCTTCTCTAGTTTTATCAAGCGACATAAATCTGAGTAATTCTGGATGGAAGAATAGCTCAACTTTGCCAGCCTCACCGTGGCGGTGCTTAGCAATAATCACTTCAGTAATATGAGTTTCTTCGTAATCATCGTCGTTCTGTTTGTAATAATCTGGGCGGTGAAGCAACATCACAAGGTCGGCGTCCTGCTCAATAGAGCCAGACTCTCTCAAATCAGACAATACTGGCCTAGGATTCTCTCGGCCGGTTACGTTACGGGAAAGCTGTGCCAGAGCGATTACTGGGATACTCAGTTCCCTTGCCAAAATCTTCAACCCACGCGAAATCTCAGTGACTTCTTGCACGCGGTTCCCAGCATAACGATCCGAGCCAGAAATAAGCTGCAAATAGTCTACTATTACAATCCCAATCTCGTGGTCGTGCATCGCACGCCTGGCTTTATTTCTTAATTCCATGATGGTCATCGAGCTAGTATCATCAATATAGATTGGGATTTCTGCCATTTCGGCCATTGCGTCACCAATTTTAGCGAACTCGTCATCAGATACGTTACCCGTGCGAATATTCCAGTTATTTACTCCCGAGACATCCGAAATCATCCGCTCAATAATTTCATTGGCGGCCATCTCCATCGAGAAAAACAGCACACCTTTATTATTGATACTAGCGATATTATAAGCCAAATTTTGCGCAAAAGTAGTTTTACCCATTGCCGGGCGCGCGCCAACAATAATTAAATCACCCTTCTGAAAGCCTGCGGTTTTCTTGTCAATATCCCTAAAACCAGTTTTGAGGCCCCGAAGGGCGCCTTTATTTTTTTGCAAAGTCTCGATTCTTTCAAAGGCATCATTCAAAAGATCTCCCATTGAGTGATAATCGCTTCTGATAATATTGTCGGAGACCTCAAATAACTCTTGCTCAGCTTTACCTACTAGTTCATCGACCTCGACACCATCTTCATAAGCCTTATTAACAATTTCCGAACCAGCTTTAATTAGCCTCCTTTGGATAGAAGCCCTTCTAACGATATCGGCATAAGCTTTAGCGTGTGAAGCTGCTGGTACAAAATTAGAAAGCTCCGTAAGATAAGCAGCACCACCAACCTTTTTTAGTTCCTTCAAGCTCTTCAGCTCGTTGGTAAGGGTCAAAAGATCTATTGGGCTATGCGCATCATATAGATTCCCCATTGCTCTAAAAATCGTAACATGTCTTTCTTCATAAAAGTCCTCAGGGCGAATCGAGGTAATAATATCCGGCAAGATATTCTCATCAAGCATAATTGCGCCAATGAGCGACTTTTCTGCTGTAATATCTTGCGGTGGTACACGACCATCCGACTTAGAACGGGCTACCTCCTCCATATTCTTGTACCTCACCTCCCATTATATCAGAGATTTTGGATTTTAGCTCCGGTTTTTTAGCTGAAATTTCAGAAAGTGGTTTTTCTGTAGTTGTAGACGTCGCCAATTTTGCTGCTGTAATATCCTGTCTCCTAGCACAGGAAGTTAATACGTAAAGCAACCTAGCGTTTGCGAAGGGCTCTTTTATATCCGGAAGCAAATTGAGTAGTGGTAAAACTTCTGGGCTAGGATTGTCGATGATTTTGGCAATCATTTCTGATGCGATGATTTCTGCTCGCACTCCGTATTCAAATAATTCTTTCAAAAGCGCAGTAATTTTAGAAATATCTCCAGATGTATAGCAGCCTAATATCTCTGTGATTTTAGTGTCCTCTGGCAGGCCAATGGCTTTTTCTACCATTTCATGCGTAATTTCGTTGTCAGACAAAGTAGAAATTTGGTCGAGCAGCGACAAAGAATCTCTAAGCGACCCACCACCACGCTTTACCACGATTCTAAGTGCCTCAGTTTCTATGTTGATTTTCTCTTGCTTGCAGATTTTTTCTAAATGTCCTAACACTACATCATGGGGGACTAATTTAAAATTATATACTTGCGCTCTGGACAAAATGGTCGCCGGAACTTTGTTTAAATCTGTGGTTGCCATAATAAAGATTACATGTTCCGGCGGCTCTTCTAGAGTTTTTAAAAGTGCATTAAAAGCTTCCCTTGTCAACATATGTACTTCGTCTATAATGTAGATTTTATATTTGCCGGTGGTTGGCTTAATCATCGCCTTCTCGCGGATTTCGCGAATATCGTCAATTCCGCGATTAGACGCCCCATCGATTTCAATGATATCCGTATAGTCATCTTCAAGCTCATATTTAAAATTATTGGCTTCGTGTGCAAAAATTCGAGCCACACTGGTTTTGCCAGTCCCTCGTGGCCCCGTAAAAAGATATGCATGAGAGATTTTCTTAGTTTTGATTGCGGAAGCAAGAGGCAAAATTGTTTGATCTTGTCCGATAACGTCCTCCAGTTTTAGAGGCCTGTATTTTCTATATAACGATTTCACTAGAGCGCCGCCTCAACCGCCGCCCACATTGCATCTTCGTTTTTGGCTGGAATCACCACTGAAACTTGCGAGCCATTTTTGAGGTGGAAATAAGTTACCGAAGCATACAAAATTTGGTATTCGCGCCCTGCTACTTCTACATAATATTTGTCATCATGCGCAACCAAAGTGCCAATCACGGTCTTTCTTTCTACTGGACCAATTTGTTTGTAAAGGAATTTGCCATCATCCGTAATAGTAAGCTTAAGAATGTCACCCTCCACTAGCTTAGACTTAGAAGCATAATTGGCTGGCACTGGATAATTTTTACCATCTGGGCCAATCATAATTTGGCCATCAAAGATGCCCTCGATAATTTTACCATCTGGCCCCGAGATGATTGAATCTCTTGGTGCGCTGATCGTCTCGCCATCACCAAGTATAGAAATCAAAAGTTCTTTTGCGGCGGACAAACTAGTCTCAGCCTCGGTTAAAAGGCTTCGTAATCTTTTTATTTGTTTTTCTGGTATTTCAGACATCACCTCGCATCCTGTCTATATACTATATAATATTATCTTATATCTATTTGGCACTAAAGTCAAGTCTAAAACCAAAATAATTCTTCAAAAGTTTTCCACCACTATAACGGATATGACTCAAAAAATGTTGTAAAAATTACTTTTTCCAGAGGCCGGTATGTTTTTTGCCATCATAAAGTATGGTTGGGATGCCCTTAACCTTGAGCTGGCCTTCTACGATTTTACGGTTTTCCGACATTTTATCGGCGGTCTCGGGATAGTCTACGATTTTGCGAATTTCCACAATGCCACTGTCATTGAGATTGGCCTGCTTCAGCCAAGTCTCTAGCTGTTTTATGGCCTCGTCGCGAGAATATTCGTCGTTAAAGACATTTTGATAATAAAGTCCATCGGCATTTTTCTCGGTGAAGATATGATCTAAAATAGTTACTGCGAGCCCAGAACGAATTTGCTCTGCCGCCAACATATATTTAACGATAATCTCGGAATTTTCGAATTTATAACCTCCATTTGCATTAGGTATTGCAAATGGCACGATGTGTACGTCATATTCATCAAAGAAGCCTGCCTCCTTTTGGTTTCTGTAGGATGTCATGCATACCGAACAACCTGGGTCCAAAATATCTACTGCAATTGGTTTGTCTACACCAACTCCTGGATTAGCATTGATGTAGTTAAAATTATATTCTTCAGCGTTGTAAGTTTTGAATTTTTCAGGGATTGCCTCAAAGATTTCACCCCATTCTGTAAACCACCTGCCAAAGGCCTCGGATGGATTTTGTGGCTCGGATTCGTCAATTGAACAAATTTCTGCTCCCATTGAACAGGCCGACGGGGTAGTAACGTTGCAACTGCCGAGCGCCCACAATGCTAGGAGTGATTTAATAGCAGTTAAAATTGCCCAAACTGTAACAATCACGATAATTACCGACAATACCTCGATCAATACAGATAACGGCTTTACCCATTTAGGATGTTTAATAATTATGCGCGACAGGATCGTATTTTTGACATCATCTTTAAAGCCAGTTTCGCATTTCTGAAGGCGCACCTTTTTCCAAAGACATCCCCAAGCTTTTTTAAACATTTTGAGATAGGCCCGCCCCACATCCCGTTTAAAAATCGAAATAATTGCGACAAACACCCCAATTATCGCCAGAATAATAAATGCAGCTATACACACCATAATATATACATTATATCACGTTTTTCATAACCTTTTTCACTTTTTCGATGTCTTCTGGCGTATTATGAAGACCCAGCGAAAAACGAATGAGAGGCGGCATTTTTAAAACATGGTCCAAATAATAATGCACACAAAAGTATCCGGTTCTTGCCATGATGTTCTCGCGAGAAAGCGCTTTGCCGAGCAAATGCGAATCCAGCCCATCCACGTAAAATGACATGGTGGGATTTGGCTCTTTGTTGATTAAATGTACTTTAGAAGAGCCATTAAGAAAATCAAACATTTCCTGACAGTTGTCCCGAAGATTTTGCCAATCTTTTTTGGATAAATGCTCCAGCCAATCGATTGCCGCACCCAGAGCTACAATTTCGCCCCAAGCCTGCAAACCTGATTCAAATCTGGTATAGCGATGTGCTTTATTCTCGGCCGACAAAACATATCTATCTTTTTCTACATCATCTACCATGCCACCACCTAGCCAGTATGGCAGGAGGGATTTATCTAAATCATCTCGCCAGACTATCACACCAAGTGAAGGCGCATACATTTTGTGGGCAGAAAAACAAATTGCATCAACTTCTACACCTTTCAAAATATCCGATGAATGGGCCATAGCTTGTGCCGCATCAATAATCAAAATCCCACCAGCTTTGTGCACGGCCTTGGTAAGTTCTTTAATATTTAAAAGTTTTCTACCATCAAAGTTTGAGGCACAATTTACCACCACAATCGCTTTTTCAAAATCATAATCAAAAATTGGAATCGAACCATCGTCATTTCTTTTCATTACTTCTCGTGGCAAGCCAGTTCTTTTAGAAAATGCTATTGATGCCAAAAATGGCGAATTATGCTCAATTTCAGAAGTCATAATTTTTTTAAATTTGCTGTGGTCGATTTGTGACAAAATCAAATTAATCCCATACGTAGTATTAAGAGTAAAAGACGTGGTATATTTTCTTTGTGGGAGTTTTAAAAATTTTAAAACTTTTTCGCGAGTACTTTCTACCAATTTATCAGTGATCTTCCCCCACTCGTATTTTACGCGTTCGCCACAAGAATTGTGTTTGCAGTAATATCTCTCGAGTGTCTCCACCACCTCGTTTGGTCTTAAACTTTGGCACGCACAATCTAGATATA
>CAZHGO010000019.1:0-14035 GCA_964532185.1 uncultured Candidatus Saccharibacteria bacterium
AAGCGTGTGTGCGGGCAACCGTACCGGAGGTTCGAATCCTCTCGCTTCCGCCAAACTAGAAAAAGAGCGAAAAACCGCGAAGCGGTTTTAGTAGAGTGAGAGAAGATAAAAATTGAGAGCTTGCTCTCATATTTTTATACTTCTCGAAGGATACGTAGAAACGAAGTTTCTTCGCTCTTTCTATAGCTTACCGGCTCTAAGCACTGAGGACTGTTGCTTGGGCGACCTATCCTCTCGCTTCCGCCAGGAATTTTTTATTGTATTTTCTCCCTAGTTTTGTTATAATAAAAATAATTAAATAAAAGGAGTTTTTTATGACATTAAGAAAATTATTGCTAACTATCGCTGGCGGTGTAGCTGTTTTAGGCTCATTCTTGCCTTGGGCTACAGTAACCTTCTTCGTCTCCGTAAGAGCAAATGCTTTTCAGATGGGGGAGCCTCTGCCAATTATTTTGGCAATCCTTGCACTTCTCTGCGGCGCCGCACTAGTCTGTCTTAATGTCCTCAAAGAAAAACAAATCAAAGATATTGTTAAAATTAAAAATCTTGAAAAACTACCTCTATATCTTGGTATCGCATTAGCTGCCATTGCAGTAATTGCTTTCATCTATGTTATGGTTTCCGGCAAGGGTGCTGCTAGCGTCAGCTTTGGTGTCTGGTTAATCGGCATTGCTGGTGCTGCTACTATTATTCTGCCACTTCTCAAAAATATCAAAGAATTAGATAAAATTGTCATCGGCAAACCAGAAAAAGCCGAAAAGTCTGAGAAAAAAGAAGCCAAAAAATAATCGTCTAGCTAGAGGGGAAAATGGACGATAATGTAGTTATCAAGCTGAGTGGTCTTTCCAAGCGCTATGGTTATGGCGATACAGCCTCTTTTGCACTCAAAGATTTTGACCTAGAAGTTAAACGCGGTGAGTTTATCATGATTATGGGGCCATCCGGCTGCGGCAAGACCACACTACTTAATGTTATTGGGCTTTTAGATCGTGCTACCGAAGGTGAATACTACCTCAATGGAGAAGACGTTTCAGACATCTCATCTTCCCGCCAAGCCAGGCTTAGAGCTCGTAAAATCGGCTTTATTTTCCAAGATTTTAATCTTATCCAAAATCTCACCGTCATAGAGAACGTCGCTCTTCCCCTAGTCTATGTCAATCGTCCACACACCGTCAGGCTAAAAGCCGCCTCCGATGCATTAAGTAGATTTCACTTAAGTGAAAGAGAATACTATCGCCCATCGCAGCTTTCTGGCGGCCAAAAACAGCGTGTGGCCATCGCTCGCGCCATCGTTTCCGACCCAGAAATTATTTTAGCAGACGAGCCTACCGGCAACCTAGATTCTCGCTCTTCTAATATTGTCATGGAAGAATTAAAAGCTATTCATGAAGAAGGTAATACTATTATTATGGTTACTCACAACCCGGCTCTTACCATTTATGCCACTCGCGTAATCAATATGTTGGATGGCCAGATTGATACCGACGTTAAAACCGTAGCCGATCACAATCTTCCACAGCCAATCTACATTAGAGCCAAAAAACGTCGCAACCGTCGTAGTTTCAAGAAAGGACTTTTAGATGTCAATGCTTTTTAAGACCCATCTCAGTCTAGCGCGTGCTTCGGTTAGACAGAATCGTACCCGCTCCTTTCTTACTTGTTTGGGTATTGCTATTGGTATCGCCAGTATTATTTTAATTCTTAGTCTTACTGGCAGTATTTCCAGCCTCATCAAGGGCGAAGTCAAAGATATCGGCTCGGATTTAGTAGTGGTTCGCCCTTCTCGCAGCAAAGATTCTGTTACTAGCTTTGTAGAGGAGCTCACTATGGCTAACTCTTTTGAAAAAAGTAGCCTTTCGCTCCTAGATGTTTCTTCTATTTCTGCCGTAGAAGGCGTTACTGCAGTAGCTCCTATTGCTATCTCTACTAATACTCTCATGAACGACGAAAACACTATTCCTTCTGCCACCATCCTTGGTACTACCCCAGATTTTAATGTCATCGAACCTCTTGCGCTCAAATACGGTGTTTTCTTAAGCGAAAAGAACACCGATAGCGCAGTCGTAATCGGACATGATCTCGCCTTGCATCTTTATAACACCTCCAACCCCATTGGCCGCACCCTCAGTTTCTATGGTCGTCGCTTTATTGTGGTAGGCGTCTTAGACGAAATCGAAGAAGCTGTTAATTTTGATAATGTCAATTTTAATAATGTACTCTTTATGGATATTAATACTATGGAAACGTTGATGGAGTCTGTGCAAATCCAGCAAATTAATATTCGCGTATTGAATACTAGTATCCTGGAACCAGTAGCGGACAATATCTATAAGACGCTTAAAGAAAACCGCTACGGTGATACTAACTTTTCGGTGTCCTATGGCGACGCTATTACTCATCCAGCCAGTAATCTCTTAAATGTAATCTCTGGTATGCTTGCTTTAGTGGCTGGTATTTCCCTGGTAGTTGGCGGAATTGGTGTAATGAATATTATGTTAGTCTCCGTGTCTGAACGTACTCACGAAATCGGTATCAGAAAAGCGGTTGGTGCATCTGCTCATAATATTTTGATGCAGTTTATGTTTGAAGCTCTGATTCTCTCCACTCTCGGTAGCGTCCTAGGGATTTTCCTTGGCTATTTATTAGCATTTCTCGTCTCCACCATTACGCCATTTGGCCCATATATTAGCTGGGAAATTGTCGCAATTGCTATTATCACTACGGTTGCGGTAGGCATTATCTTTGGTACCTACCCAGCCCTCAAAGCCGCTCGCAAAAAACCAATTGACTCCCTAAGGTATTACCGATGAGTTTCAAGACCGCGCTAGAAAAACTTCCTTTCTACAATAACGCTGTGCTTCCCTATCATTATGCCCAATCTGTTGTCGCCAATATCAAAAACAGTTGGCCGGCTAAAAAACTCCACGTAATCGGTGTTACTGGCACTAACGGCAAAACCACCACTTGTTTCATGCTCTGGCATATCTTAAATCAAGCCGGCAAAAAGACCGGGCTGATGACCACCGTAGCTTGGGGCATAGATGATTTAGAGCCAGAACTCGGTCACATGACCACCGTAGATGCCTTCACCCTAAACCATCGCATCAAAAAAATTGCCGACTCCGGCGCTGAATACCTAGTCCTAGAAGTTACTTCCCACGCCCTAGCAGAATTTAGAACTCTTGGTATTTCCTTTGAGATTGCTATCTTTACCAATCTCACCCACGAGCATTTGGACTATCACAAAACCATCGCCAAATATCGTGAAGCCAAAGGCAAACTCTTCAAAAAAGCCGATTTTTCTATATTAAATGCCGACGACCCCTCTTGTGGATATTACGAAAAACTCTCCCATAAATATATCACATATGGTATAAAAAATGGCCAAAATCAGGCCAAAAACATCAAACTGGGTGTTTCTGGCGTAAAATATTCATGTGGTGATATGAAAATCGAGACCAAAATCCCGGGTGAATTCAATGTTTATAATTCCCTAGCTGCCTGCCTAGCCGCTAAGAAGCTAGGACTGTCTGATAAACAAATAGAAAAAGGCATTTCTTCCCTCGAATCTGTGGAGGGCCGGATGAATATTGTAGACGAAGGCCAACCTTTCACGGTGATTGTAGATTATGCTCACGCACCTGATGCTCTTGAAAAAGTCTTTGATTCTGTGGCTAGCCACAAAGGTAAGATTATCTCTGTCCATGGTGGTGCTGGCCGGCGCGATCCCTCTACTCGCCCAATTCGCGGCGCCATCCTCGCCAAGTATTCCGATATTATCATCATCACAGAGGATGATTCTCGCGATGAAGACCCCGAAAAAATCGCGGAAGGTTTCATCAAGGGTGCCGAAAAACACGGTAAAGTCTTAGGAAAAAATTTGTTTAAAGAGCTAGATCGAGAGAAAGCTATCAAGCTCGCATTTGAAAAAGCCAAGCCTGGCGACTTAGTTCTAATCTTGGGCAAAGGTCATGAAAAAACCATTCTTCGTGCCGATGGCCCTCACGACTTTGAAGATATCAAAGTCGCAAAAAAGCTCTTGCATTCCTAAATTTTATGTTATAATTAAACCATAGGAAATCACGAAACTCCTGCACATTTTTATTAAAACCAAGCTCGATTGTTGTTCAAACATAAAGATCGGCACCGTTAGGTACCCTTGTGTTTGAGCAATTATTATTGCTTGGGCTGCAGGAGTTTCGTGAGCCTACGGTGCCGATTTTTAATTATATGACCCTTAAACAGATCGGCACCTGCAGGCTCCCGGAAGGAAGGCATGGTCATACAATCAAAACTCAAGAATTACATCAACAAATTCAAGCTTATCCGCATAACAGGTATTGCTACCAGCGTAGCTCTCCTCTCACTAGTATTTCTTTCCGTATTCCCAATCATCAACCATCAAGAAGCAGCTGAAGCTTTTGATGCTTATCCAGATAATGTTAATCTCACCATGGTAGTAGGCAAAGAAAGTGCTAGCCTAGATATTACTCCAACTGATGCTACTGGTACTTTTGCTAGTTCTTCTACTAGTGAAGTTGCCTCATTTGATATTACTACCAATAACTATACTGGTTATACATTGAGTATTTCTGGTAGCGATAATATTGGACAATTATCCAATACTGCAACCGGAACTACCCTAGACACTATCGCCTCCGCTACAGATGCTACCACCTTTGCTACGGGTAACCAGGCAGACTACAGCAACAAATGGGGCTATCGACCCAGTAAGCTAAATTCAGTAGATAATACAAATTTTCTCCCCGCTCCTACCACTATCGCCACTATTCTAGACGAAACTACCACTGCTAATCCTACTGTCGCTAATAATTACACTATAGGCTTAGGAGCCAGAGTGGACTACGCCAAACCTACTGGCACTTATACCAATACATATACACTAACCGCGGTAGCTAATTACATAGCCTACGCAATTACCTACTCCGATACCACTGGCGAGGCCACTGATATTCCTCCCGTCCAGTCTGGCAGTGTAGGTGTTGCCAGCATTAATCTTTCTACTTCAGAACCCAAAAGACCCACCTATGCTTTTGCTGGCTGGTGTGACCAGGTTCCTACTGCTAGTAATAATTATGAAGCAACCGCTTGTAGTGGTAATACCTATGCTAAGGGAGCTAGCTACGCCTTAAATCCTACCGCCAACAACGTAAAAACACTATATGCTTATTGGGCCCCAATCAGCTTCTCTGCTGCCTATATCGCAGCGGGCAAAACCACTAAAGTAGGCGGATATTATTTAATGCAAAACATGGATAGTGACATTTGTTCAAATGTCACTGTGGGACAAAAAGAACAATTAACGGACAATCGCCAAGAAACTAGTAGTGTTACCTATAGAACCTATTGGGTAGCTAAGCTTAAGGATAATAAATGTTGGATGATTCAAAATTTAAGATTAGGAGCTGCGCTTGCGACCACTTCTGGTACGCTCAGTCTTGCTTCTAGCAACTCTAATATTGCATCCGGAAAAACATATACCCTTTCTAACAAGGTTGCTTCGCCAGGTTATATGCCAAAGGTAACCGATAGTGGGTCTAGTCATGGTTATTATGACGGTAATGCATTTTATTGCACTCCAACAGACACTAACTACTTTGTAAGTTGCTATTATAATTGGTGGACATCTACTGCTAGCACGGGCAGCAGTAACAGTACTGCCGCAAGCGGTGATTTGCCATACAATATTTGCCCCAAGGGTTGGACTTTGCCTACTGGGATCACTACTACTGGTGATTTTGAAACACTCTACAACGCCTACTTTAAATCTACAATGGCCGAGACGGTTGCGTCTTTATTAGTGGGCAGCGCAGCTAGTTGCACTAGTAGTGGCGCAGCGCCTTGTGACAATTCTAGCGGTACTTATCTTCCTGGTTTTACTCTAAACGGTTATTATACTGAATTTGGTTGGTACGATGAGAATCGAAACGCTCGTTACTGGTCTCGCACCCCATACGATAAAGTGTCGGCTCGCAGCTTATACATGGAAACTACTTTTATAGATCCAGATAATCTCGACCAAAAATACACCGCCAAGGCTCTCCGCTGCCTCGCTAAATAACCCGACCCTCCATAATCCATATTAATCTCAAACGAGGTTTTGACGAAAGACCCTTACAATTTTGAAGACACCAAAGTCGCAAAAAGCTCTTGCATTCTTAACTTTCGTATGGGATAATAAAGTTAATGAAAAAGGTTATGCAAAATTTGAAGAAAACCTCTGCTATTCTAGGCAGCGCTTTATTCTTTTCTCTCCCCTTCACTCTCTTAATGGGGGGGGGGTGCAACCGCAACTGATATAGAAACCAGTGTCACTGTTAAGCCCAGTCTTAGTCTCAATATCCCTACTAACAACATCATCATGAATTTAGATCCTTCCACTCATAATTTTGAAACCTATGATTTAACTGTGAGCGTAGGCACTAATAGCTTCACTGGCTACAAATTATACCTAAATACTAACGGTACGGATTTGGTGAACGTAGCCGACAATACCAAGACTATCCCTAATCTTACCGCTTCTTATTCTACCGCTAATTTCCCTGTTAATTATTGGGGGTACAGGATTAGTGATGGCTCTAGCTCTTCTGGAGATTGGGGTCAATTTACATCTGGCTCCGTTATCTCAGAATCTTCTGGCCCAGTAAACAACATCACCAAAACCCTAGGCTTTGCTTCTAAAATAGACTACACCAAACCCAGCGGCCAATATGAACTAGGTCTTAACTTTAAAGCCATCCCAATAGTCACTCAAAACTACATGCAAGACCTTACTATTGATGATTGTCCTACTGATCCTACTGTAGTAATAGACAAAAGAGATGAACAAGCTTATCTAATCCAAAGGCTGGAAGACGGCAGATGTTGGATGCTAGACAATCTCAACCTGGATTTAACTAATAGAGATACAGTAGATGCGTTATCCCCTACCAACACTAATGCCGATGCAGCTTCACTCAAAAGCCTAAGAGAGGGCAATCGCTCTGCTGGTGACCAATATGCTACGGCGGGGCTGACGTATGAGAACTGGACAGAAAGTTATAGCTATTCTCAGCCATTAATAAATAAATCTGGAAGTTGTAGCACTAGTTCTTCATTTCCATGTACATACAATGGTCATTACACTAATAATACCGTACTTTCTAGTTTGGCTTCTAACTCTACATTTGGCGCAGGCGCGGGCAAGATTGGCATTTATTATAATTATTGTGCTGCTAGTGCTGGTTCATATTGTTATGGCAATGATACTGCTGGCGCTGCTTCCTCTGGCGACTCTACTATGGATATTTGTCCAGCGGGTTGGCGTTTGCCGAGTGCTGGAAATGGTGGTGAATACCAAGGGCTCTACAATGCCATATATGACAAATATCCAGATACAGCTCAAGATGGTAGTAGCCCATACAGTTTTCAATCCATGCTCGCTGCGTCGCTAGCTGGCAACTTTTGGACTTACAATGTGGATAATGCGGGTAATGTTTCTAATCAAGGCAAGGTAGTTTCATATTGGTCTGGATCTATTCGGCATTCTTCTACTGGTTATTCTATCTATCACCCTGCTGTTTACCCCTCTTCTGTTACTTTAGCGCAACATGCTACCCCAGCTTATAATGGTTTAATTGTTCGTTGTATTCTAAAAGATACCCGCACACTTAGTGATATCACTTACATGCAAGATATTAGTCATGACATTGTAGAAAACACTCCTGATGGCGCTACCAAGACTCTTAAAGATAAACGCGATAATATAGACTATACCGTAGCTAAAATTAACGGCAACATCTGGATGACTAACAATCTATTGTTCCAGGGCGCTAGTCTAGACCCGCTTACTTCCAATGTAATCGCTACGCGTACACTTAACGGCGGTACTTATAGTGGTTATAGCCTCAAAGATAATGCATCTACTTCTTCTGCTAATTGTTATGGCTATTATGATCAAACTACTCCTACTAATTCCAGTGGCAATGGATATGTAAAAGCCTGTATGTATTACACCTCTAGCGACGCCAATAATGGTAATAAGCCGAATGCTTGGTATAATTATGCTGCGGCCACAGCAGGTACGATTACGACTGCTGCTAACACACCTGTTACCGCAGAAGCTACTGAGGATATTTGCCCCAATGGCTGGGCCATGCCGAACGTAGTTCAAATAAAAACTATTGGGAATAATACCAATACTTATGTATCTTCATTTAATGGCACTGTAACTGGCAATTACCAAAATGGTTCTCTGCTTAATACCATTCACGGGAGTTGGTGGGCTTCCACACCGACTAGTGGTGGGCATAATCGGGATATGCTCTTTTATAACGGTAATAGTGGCATCATGTATGGTGGCCGTGCCGAGCGTTATCAGGGTCTCTATATCCGCTGTATTGCTAAATAAGCCTACCCCTCGTAATTTGCAATCCCATCCAGGATTTTTTCTATAGGAATATCTAGCGCCACGCCAATTGCTACCGCACAAGCCATATAAGAAATCGTAGTCTCACCTGGCACGAATGATGCTGTGGTCACAATCTCCGAATGAATAGAAAGTGTTGCTTCTGTACCCTTGGCATAAAGCTTAGAATTTAAAATTTTTACTCCAGTGCCAGTCATTCCAAAATCAATAGTCTTTTTCACGCCTTTATAGTTAGAGAATGTATCGTAGTTAAGGTCGTCATGATTGAGCACTACCATTGAAGGCTTCATGTCAAAGAGAGTCTTCTCAGTCTCTACATATTCTTCTGGGGTCATGTCTTCAAGCCCAGCAGTCACAAAATTAGTCATCGCGGCTACTTCTACCGGCAAGCCATAAAATACATTATCACGTAGCCCCTCTGCAGGCACGGTTACAATCACATAGTTAGCCCCCGCTTTCCATGCGTCAGACAGAAACTTGTGTAGTACCCCCATCTTAAACGGCTGGTCCGATGCTAAGACTGCCACTTGCTCTCCCGTAACTTTTAAGATCTCATGCACATAATGCGCCACCACAGTTTTGCCGGTGGTGCCAGTAATGGCAATTAATTTCATATCTTTAATTGGGTTGCCATAATAAGACTTAAGAAGTCTTGCCTTTAATTTTTGCGACCGCCCTTTTGCTCCACCTTTTTTATTTTTGGCCTTAGTTGCACTCTCTTCCTTCATACCTTTATTCTACCACCAAATCAGAAAAAAACAAAACATAACCCCCTAAAAATCCAAAAAACTATAAATACCTATTGACATATTTATAATTTGCTGTATAATACAAATTACGGTCTTTTCTAGGCGAGATCAAATACTAACTTCATATAGCCTAGAAGCCCCTTAAACAGTCTTATCGCTTAGCCCACACCAAGAGTATTTTAGCTTGAGAGCAATGATTTCCCAAGAGTCATCCTATGTAGGTTAGAACCTAAAGCGCAGGGAACCTGCATAATTACAGACTAAAGTTCTCCATAAACAATATATGCCGAACAAGCAATCTACCAATGCTAAGCCATAAGACCAATATATTCCAGGGAGCCATGCCTTATGGCTCCCTTTTCCATGGAGATTGAATTTCTTCCTCCATTGTGCTACAATTTATCAGATATGAGTATACATCAGCACGACCATCTCCATCATCACACTTCAGATCAAAATATTCTAGTAGCCCTCATCCTTAATCTAGCTTTTTCTATCATAGAGCTTATTGGGGGTCTTCTTACCAATTCCGCCGCCATTACCTCTGATTCCCTGCATAGCTTTGCTGACGCCGTTTCTACCGGCATTGCCTACGTTTTTGAACGTCTCAGCCACTCTCCCAAAGCCTCAAAAACCCAAAAAGACCCCAAAAGATATTCTATCATCGGTGGTCTTATCGTCTCCGGTTTTCTGGTTATAGGGTCTGTCCATCTTATCATTGAAGCCATCGAGAGAATCCAGGATCCCACCGAAGTCAATTACGAAGGCATGATGCTTTTTGCTGTTTTGGGTGCACTATTCAATCTTCTTGCCACACTAGCCACAAAAGAAGGCAAATCTTTCAATCAAAAAACCGTCAATCTTCACATGTTAGAAGACACTTTTTCTTGGCTTGCGGTCTTAATCGGCGCGATTGTTATGAAACTCACTGGCGTCACTCTGATAGACCCCATCTTAAGTATCGCTATTGCTATCTACATCCTTTACCGCGCTATTAGAAATTGTTATAATGTAATCATAAAAAAGGAGTTTTAATGAAAAAAGTATCAGCAATTATGTGGGGGCTAGTGTTGGTTGCTCTCGGCGTTATTCTCGGTGGCAACGCACTCGGTTGGTTTGACATCGACATTTTCTTCAAAGGCTGGTGGACTCTGTTTATCATCGTCCCTTGTACTATCAGTCTTATTACCAATCCTAAAGAATGGCTCGGTGATGTTATTGGTATTATTATTGGCGTCAGCCTACTTTTAGCCTGTCAAGACGTCATCAGCTTTGGCAACCTCTGGAAGCTGCTACTCCCTGCCATTGTCATCTTAATCGGCCTTTCTATGATTGTCAAAAATCTCTTCAGCCAGAAGTTTGACAAAGCCGTCGAAAAACTCAACGAAAAGTTTGACAAAGACGACGAATCTGGCGCGGTCTTTGGTGGCACTAATATCAACATGGCCGGCAAAGAGTTTAAGGGTAAAAACGTCAGCGCAGTCTTTGGCGCGGTCAAACTAGACCTAAGAGACGCCAAAATCAAAGAAGACGTCATTGTTAACGCTACTGCCGTCTTTGGTGGCGTAGAGATTCTCGTCCCAGATGACGTTATCGTAGAGACCAAGTCCAACTCCTTCTTTGGTGGTGTTTCCAATAAAAGAACTGTCAAGCCCAAAGACAAAGCTCCTACAATCTACGTTAATGGTATGGCGCTCTTTGGCGGCGTAGAGGTCAAATAATGAGCAGCGCCCAAAAAATCATCAAATATTGTGCCATCGCTTTTGCTGTTTTTCTGATTGTTTCAATTTTTTCCGGCATCACTTATGGCGTCCTCGGTATAGTCACTGCCGGTAATCTCATTAGCGACAACTCCACCGTAGAGTCCAAGTGCGAAAATACCAATGAGCAATGTCTTCAGGTCAATCTTGCTATGTCTGCTCTGTATATCAAAAAGGGCGACAGTTTCAAAGTGGAGACCAAAAACGACAAAGTCAACGTCAAAGAAGATGGCAACGCTCTCGTCATCACCGAGAATGGTCGTCACGTCTTTGAAAGCTATCAAGATCGCGAAGTTACTATCTATATTCCAGACGAATTAGAATTCGTCAAAGTTGCCATCTCTGGCGGTGCTGGTAGTATCTATGTTGAAAAGCTCAAGGTCAAAGAACTCGAAATGTCTCTTGGTATCGGTGCTACCACCGTTAACTCTCTAGACGCCGAATCCGCCAAAATCAGCGCCGGCATCGGTGAAGTTTCTATCAACCTAGCCAAAAACGCCGAAAACTACGAAATCAAAGCTGACAAAGGTATTGGCGATATCATGCTAAATGGCCAATCTGTCCCGGGCGACAGTGTCATAGGTAGCGGCAGTCACAAAATCACCATTAGTGGCGGTATCGGCTCTATCAATATCACTACTGCCGAATAAAAACAGCAAGAAGCCGCCCTCTATGGGCGGCTCTTATTTTTCGAAAGTACGTTTTTTGCTTCTCTTAACTTTTTTGTGCAGTCGTGCAGCTTCTTTTCTGCAAATATTGGTATGGACTGAAAAAACACTGAAACCCCCAAAATAATAAATTCCAAAATCATCATAACAAGAAGAGTGTCCCTTCCAAAGCCTGCCATCATTAACCCGACTGTTAGAAAAATAATCATAAGAATAGCAATCAGCGAAATTTTTGCAATTGTATCATATGTTTTATTTTCCAAGATTCTTTGAGCCTTTTCTATCTCTGAATCGCATTCCGCTATAATTGCTCTTGCTCTCTCATTTTCCCCCTGTCTCTTCTTTTCTTCAATTTCGCGACGCATTTCTGCAGCACTCTGCCTTCGCTGCATTTCTCTGTATATTTCGTTCCTCTTTTTCTGGGCTATCTCAGCCCGCTTTTTCTCTAGAGCAATTTTATACTCCTCGCTCATCTCGTTCTTCTCAGCCATTTTACCACCCCCTTAAAATTAATGTACTATATCTTATAATTATACCACAAATTTTACCTCTTGCCAAAATACCAAAAGTATCATACAATAGAGTTAATGCAAAAGGTCATACACAATTTATTGGATAAAGTAAAATCCTATATATATATATATATATATATAGGTTCCGCACACATGGCCTCAAATCTCATATCAGTAAAAGTAAATACCTAAGAATAACAGGTATCACTACAAGTATCGCCTTACTTTTTCTTGCTATCTTTTCTGCATTTCCCATCATAAACCACCAAGACCAAGCCGAAGCCTCCTACACTCCATCAGTCTCTAGTGTTACTATCACATCTAGTTCTAGTACAGCTAGTGTAGATATTGCTCCAATATCAAGTACTGGTACTTTTGCTAGTAGTGATAGTAATTCATTAGTAGAGTTTGCAGTTACTACTACTAATCTTACTGGTTATACTCTAGCAGTTAATGCTACTTCTGGAGATACTTCAGGACAATTAACTAATGTCAGTTTAGACGATACCATAGATACTATTACTACAGCTATTGATGAAGATACCTTTGCTAATGATACTACTGGTACTTATGTTAATAAATGGGGTCTTAAATCTAGCAAGTATGATACTGCTACTAGTACCTGGATTCCTTTAGCAGATGGTAACTATCTCCCTGCCCCTACTACCACTACCACCACACTAGATACTACTACTGCTCCTAATACTACTCCCAACCAATACACTATTGGTCTAGGGGCTAGAATAGACTATACCAAACCGGTAGGAAGTTATACTAATACTTACATTCTTCAAGCTATCGGTAACCAGATTTCTTATCAGATTAACTATTCTGATACTACTTCGGATAGCACAGTAGCTGGTATCCCAGCGTCAGATGCTCATAGTGATATTACTGCATCTAAATTCACTTTAGATACTGCTATTCCCACTAGAACCAACTGGGTCTTTATTGGTTGGTGCGATGGTACAGTTTCTCACCCATCCAATGATAATTCTACTTGTACCGGTACTCCAGCTACTATTTACCAACCAGGAGAAGACTATACCTTTCCCAACATCACTTCCCCTACCGTTACCCTAAAAGCTATGTGGGGTGTGCCTATTCAAAATCTTAATACTAGTCTTTGTACTACTACTCCAAAGACAGTTTATGATATTAGAGACAGAAAATCCTACACCGTCACAAAATTAGGTGATAATAATTGCTGGATGACCCAAAACTTAAGATACACTGGCACCTCAAGTGATGCAGCTAACACTATGACCTTAAATGTAGATACCAGCAATGTCACAAGTAATAGAACCCTTAGCTATGGAGAGCTGGCTACAGGCGATACCAGCGCCGATTCTTATGACCAAGCCAAAATCCACGTCGGTGTAGATAATAACAACGATCCTACTGTTTGGTATAACTATGTGGCAGCATCGGCGGGGACTGTTACTGGGTCTAGTAATTTCAATAATCCTACCGGTGATGTTTGCCCGGCGGGGTGGAGATTACCAACCCATGCGGATCTATCGGGGAGCATCAGCTATAGAGAGGAATTTAACCCTGTTTCAGGTGGATATTATATTCATGGGCAAAATGTACAGGCTTCAAATGTCTACGGAAGTTGGTGGTCTTCAACAACGTACAACTATAGTGGCCGCTATGCTCTAGAACTCTATAATAGCAGTTATGATGTCAAAGGCCTAAATCGTATAGACGGTCGCTATGTCCGCTGTATCCGCGAGCCCCGCACTATTACCGGCATCACTTATATGCAAGATATCAACACTGCAATTATTAAAAATACCGCCAACAATACCACCAAGACTCTTACCGACTCTCGTGACACTCAAACTTACAGCGTGGCCAAAATCAACGGTAATGTTTGGATGACTAGAAATCTAGCCATTGGCTGCAATGGCTCTGG
>CAZHGO010000020.1:0-13833 GCA_964532185.1 uncultured Candidatus Saccharibacteria bacterium
ATTGGTGGCTCCGACTGGACTTGAACCAGTGACACAAGGCTCTTCAGGCCTCTGCTCTACCAGCTGAGCTACAGAGCCGTGTATTTATTATATCACATTTGTGTTATAATGAAAATATGAAAAAAATAAATACTTCACCGATTTCTGGAACGCAAGAACTTTTGCCAGAAATTCAGGCTTTGTTTGATAGACTAAAAACAGGGGTAGCGGAAAAATACAAGGCGCATGGATATCTAAATATTGAGACGCCGATGTTGGAAAGAACTGAGGTCTTGTTGGCTAAAGCCGGGGGAGATACTGAGAAGCAAATTTACAAGGTGGCAAAGACTAATGAAACGATGGAAGATACGACGGAGGCTCTGAGGTTTGACCATACGGTGCCGCTGGCTCGCTATATTGTGGAACACGAGAGCGACCTTTCTTTTCCTCTTAAAGTTTCGCAGATGGGGGAAAATTTTCGTGGGGAAAGAGCCCAACGGGGGAGATTTCGCGAATTTTATCAGTGTGATGTAGATGTGATTTCTCGCAATGAGCTGCCGCTTTTTTATGATGCGGATGTGATTGCTACGCTACTTGATGCTTTTTTGTCATTTCGTTTAAAAACTCCGGTGCTGGCGAGAATTTCTAACCGGAAAATTTTGAAGGGTTTGCTCGAGGGGATGAATTTACAAGAAAAATCGGCGGATATTTATAATATTATCGACCATTCCGAAAAAGTGCCAATGGAAAAAACTGAGGCGGCACTTGATGAAATCGGACTAAATCCAGACGAAAAAGCTAAGATTTTGGGATTTATTGAACTTAATGGCAAGCCAGAAGAAGTGGCTGAAAAAATCCGCGAGTTAGGGGTGGAAAATTCGCTGCTTGATGAGGGTTTGCAAGAACTTACAGAGGTGGCGGAATATTTGACGGCGGGTGGATCGAGCAATTTTGTAGCTGATATGAAGATTGTGAGGGGGCTAGATTATTATACGGGTACGGTGTTTGAATTTGTTCTCCCTGAGTATAAAGATATTGGCTCAGTTTGCGGTGGTGGTAGATATGAAAATTTGGCGGAGTATTTTACCGATCAAAAATTCCCAGGGGTAGGTGGTTCGATTGGACTAAACCGGCTGTTCTTTGTGCTAAATGAGAAAAAATTGCTGGAAAATGCGGAGGAAAAGCCGGTGGATTATGCAGTGGTGCCGATTAGTGAAAAAGAAAACGAGTATGCGATAAAAGTGGCCTCGGAAATGCGAGCAAAGGGAGCATCTGCTACGATAGTGGCGGTAGATAAAAAACTCGGTGATAAGATGAAATATGCCTCCAAAATCGCAAAAAGTGCGATTGTGATTGGTGACGCTGAGGTAGCATCAGGGAAATACCGAATCAAAGAGTTTGCTTAGATTTATCTAGATTTTAGGCCTTCAGCGAAGTGCATTTTGACGTGGTCCCAACCTTGGTCTAAAGAGAAGCCAGAGAAGATGTATTTGTTGAACTTGAAATACGGCATACCGTCGATGTTCTTGACGGTTTTGGCGGCAATTTCGATGACTTCATCTAGAGATTCGCTGTTGTTGACGCAATTGGCAAAATTTTCGCCTAGACCTGCCTCTTTGCCGATGTTAATCCAAAAATCTTTTTTCTTGGCGTTTAATTCGGCAAAAGCGTTTTTGCCGGAAACTGCGAAGTAGTTATTCCAGACGTAAGGGATAACATGGTTGTAGTAGTCCCAGAATTTGCCTTCTTTTTTGGCACAGTAGACGGCTTCGGCGCTGTATCTTGAGGAAATTGGGTTGGACTGGCCATATTCGTAAAGGAAATCTGAGAGACGAATTTCTACTAAAATGTCGTTTTTCTCAATATATTCTTGGAATTCGTCTTCGTGCTCGATGATGGCGTTTTCGAAGGCGACGCAGTAAGGGCAGACGATGTCGGAGTAAATGATAAAGTAATTTTGGGCTTCCATATTGCCGACAGTGGTGTCTTTGTCCCAGACTTTTTCGGAGTTTGGGGTCTTTTGGTTAAAACTGATGATCATAGCGGCGAAAATTGCCACCACGATGACGATGAGCCCGAGAATTCTAGCTGCTTTTTGCATGTTTACTCCTATATCTTTCATCTACTATTATAACATAGGTTTCTACGCCGAGGCGCTTTAATGATAAAATTGCGATGACAACAGCGAGGATGGTGACAATAGTAGAAATGGTGCCGGCGATGGCGAGGGAGCCTGTAGAGAAAATAGCACCAAGAAGTGGGGTCAAAAGGGTGGTGCCACAAGTGGGGCAGCCGGCGCCGAGAGCGATGAGGCCGGTGATAATACCAGCTTTTTCGACTCCGGCAGAATTTGCGCCCTTTTCGCGTTTTTTGTGCCAGAGGAAGACGATTAAACCCACCAAAGTACCTTGCAGAAGACAGAGCAAAAAGACTGGTAACCAATCTAGAAAAATTTGATTAACACCAAAAATACTCAAAAATGCATCTCTTATGATTATGCCAAAAGCTTCCGGGCTAGAAAACATTAGTTGGAATTTGGAAAAACCAGAGTTTAATAAATTTATTAGCATCGCAAAAAGAATGAAAGTCGGCACAAAACCGTACCAAAAGCGTTTTTTTCTAGTGGCCATTAGGATGCCCTTGCCGGCCAAAACGAAATCATCAAGCCATTTCCTCCAGTTCATAGAATTAGTATAACATAAAATAAAATAATTTTTTCGCGGTTGATCTCGCGCCAGGAATACAATATAAAAACATAAAATATTTTAATTTTTCGCGACTCGCTTCGCGCCAGGAATATAAAAATAATTTTAGGCAGGTCTTCACCGAAATTATCTAACAATTCTTATATTAACGACACCCACTCGGACAGTTTCGGATTCAGACCTGTAAAATTATTTTTATATTCTTGGGCTTGCTCAATGCTCAAAATTAAAATATATTTATGTTTTGTCAAGTACAGTTAGAACATAAAGTTTGTAAAAAATCAATATTGACAATGATTTCGGCTATGCTAAAATAGAATTAGGTTCAGCCACCATCTGATCGTTGAGAGAGGCCTGAATCAATTGGGAGAATTTGGTGAGAGAGTGTCGAGTTACTTTGGCTGTATTTCACCTAGAAATTAAGAAATCAGGCTTGAGGGCCTGATTTTTCTAATTTTGATTTTTTCTTTGATTTCTCTTATGGCTTTATTTTTTAAGGTTTTTGTGATATAATAGAGGGCATGAAGCTTGATCATAAGCTTGATAAGATAATGTTTTTAGGCATTGTGTTTATGCTTGCTTTTGTTTTTGGCGTAACTTTTGCTAAAAACATGATGGTAAATACTTATGCTGAGACTGAAGACGGTATTTACGAAGAAGCCGAGGAGCATTTTGTGACTTTTTATGATAACGGGGAAAAATTGACCATTAAAACTACCGCGAGAACGGTAAAAGAGGCCCTAGATAAGGCTGGTTACCAGGTGAATATGACCGATAAGGTGGAGCCGGGGCTAGATACCAAAATTGACAGGGATAATTTCTTTATTAATATTTACCGGTCGCGACCAGCGCTTCTTAAGGTTGGTTTGAACGAAAAGTACGTGATGACAGCAAGTTCGGATCCTAAAACTATCTTAAAAGAGGCAGGGATTACTGTATATGACGGAGATGAAATTAAGGTGGTAGAGAATGCTAGCTTCCTTGAAACAGGGGTGGCAACAGTTTATGAAGTGGTAAGAAACGGAGGTCGCTCGGTGACGGTGGAGACGGAAATTCCATTTACAGAGAGAGAAGTAAAAGATTACAATTTGGCGCCGGGCCAGAGAGAGGTGCGCCAGCTTGGTGAAATGGGTCGGAAGGTTTCCAATTATGAAGTTTTGTATGTGGATGGCGAAGAAGTTTCTAGAGAATTGATTTCTGAAGCTATTTTGAGAGAGCCAGTGGAAAAGATTGTGGCGGTAGGGGCGGAAAAGATTGCTCCGCAGACTTTAACTGCCTCTAGGGGTGCAATAATTTATACCGTGACAAAGGCGGATGGTTCGGTGGTGGATAGAAAAGAGACGTATTACGATCTTGATATGAGTAGAGTGATGGCTAATGCAGCGAGAACTTGTGGCGTACAGGGGACTTATAGAGTGCGGGAAGATGGTGTGAAGGTGGATGCAGATGGCTATGTATTGGTGGCGGCGAATTTGTCGAAATATCCGCGTTGTTCGGTGGTGCAGACTTCAGTGGGGCCAGGGAAAGTTTATGACACTGGGGGATTTGCTTCTTACAATCCAGAACAGTTTGATATCGCTACAGACTGGACTAATAATAATGGTAAATAAATCTTTAGGGCAGCATTGGCTGAAAAACCGGGTAATTCTTGACGAAATTGCCGATTTGGCTTGTTTTAAGGCCCATTTTGGGCTTTGTGTGGAAATAGGGCCGGGACTAGGCACTCTCACCTCATCTCTTCTTAAACGCTTTGATAAGGTGCTTTCCGTGGAATTTGATGCGGATTTGGCACGAAAACTGCCGGGGTCGTTTCCGGGTAAGAATTTAGAGGTGATACAGGGGGACATTCTGGATTTTGATTTTGGTTCTATTTCTGGGCCCTACGCTGTGGCGGGAAATATCCCCTATTATATTACTAGTCCGATTGTGGAAAAGTTGTTGACAGCCCCTAATTTGCCAGAGAGGATTGTGCTTTTGATGCAAAAAGAGGTGGCGGAAAGAATTTGTTCTGATAAGGAATCGGTGCTATCCCTGTTTGTGAAAAATAGGGCTGTGGCTTCCTTGGGGCTGGTAGTCCCTCGCGAGGAATTTGAGCCGGTACCGAAGGTGGATTCGCAGGTTCTGATCTTGGAGCCATTTAAAAATGGGCCAAAATACCCTGATGAACTGATGGATTTTATCAAAAAAGCTTTTAAAAACCCTAGAAAAAAGTTAAAACATAATATTCCTGGGGTGCCAGAGGAATATGCTAATCTTCGGCCAGCAGATTTACATTTAGACGATTACAATAAGATAATACAAAACAAATAAATTTTGAGCATTTGATGAGCCCAAGAATATAAAAATAATTTTACAGGTCTGAATCCGAAACTGTCCGAGTGGGTGTCGTTAATATAAGAATTGTTAGATAATTTCGGTGAAGACCTGCCTAAAATTATTTTTATATTCCTGGCGCGAAATCAATCGCGAAAAATTTATTTGTTTTGTGTTATAATAAAAAATATGTTAGATGTGAAGTTTATCCGAGAAAATTTGAAACTTGTGGAAAAGTCGACCAAGGAAAAGGGTTACAAGGTTGATGTAACAGAGGTGCTAAGTTTAGACGACAAAAGAAAAGAGATTTTGGGGGATGTGGAAAACTTGCGGGCTAGGCGCAATGAAATTGCTGGTAAAATGAAGGGTGGCAAGCCATCTCCAGAATTGATTGAGGAAGGTAAAAAAATCAAAACAGAGGTGGCGGAAAAAGAACAGGTGCTAGAAGAGGTTGAAACTGAGCTAAATCAGCTCTTGAAACAGATTCCAAATGTAATCATGCCAGATGTCCCATTAGGTGGTGAAGAATGTTCGGTAGAGGTGAAAAAATGGGGTGAGAATCATAAAACTGGGGTAGATCATTTGGATTATGCCACATCTCGGGGGTGGCTAGATTTTGAAAGAGGTGCCAAGGTGGCAGGTGCAAAGTTTTACTATCTGAAAGGTGATTTGGCGCTTTTAGAGAATGCGCTCTATCAATATGGACTTTCTAAGGTTTTGGAGCATGGTTTTACCTTTATGACAGTGCCAGATATGGTATCTTCGAGAGTGCTCGAGGGCTGTGGTTTTAACCCGAGAACGAGTGATCAATCCGATGAGTATTACATTGAAGGTGAAGATCTAGCGATGATTGCTACCGCCGAGATGCCACTAACTGGCTATCATATGGATGAAATTTTGGATGAGAAAGATTTGCCACTCTTTTATGCTGGTTATTCAGCTTGTTTTAGAAAAGAAGCTGGTACTTATGGTAAATATACACGTGGACTTTTTAGAGTGCATCAATTTAATAAACTAGAGATGTATGTATTCTGTTTGCCAGAGCAGTCTGAAGAAATTCATGAGAAAATTTTAGCTATCGAGGAAGATATTTGGCAGGGTTTGGAGATCCCATACCATGTGATTAACAATGCGGCGGGAGATTTGGGCGCGCCGGCGGCCAAGAAATATGACATGGAATATTGGTCCCCGGTAAATCAGAAATACCAAGAGATTACCAGTTGCTCTAACTGCACCGATTTTCAGGCGCGGGCGGTAAATTGCCGGGTGAGAAGAAAAGACGGTTCGCTTGAATTTGTGCATACATTAAATGGCACAGCGATACCTTTGGCTCGGGCGCTGGTGGTGATTTTGGAAAATTATGCCAAAGAGGGTGGAAAATTGGTAGTGCCGAAGGTGCTGCAGCCGTATTTAGGTGGTAAAACAGAATTATAAAGGAGGAAAATGATTGAAAAAATTGAAATTACTGGCAATGGTTATAAAGTAGAAGAAGGCTTCAAAAAATATGTTGAAAAACGGATTGGGAAGTTGGATAGATATTTGCCACGAGGATATAAAAAAGATATTGTGGCTAAGGTGATTGTAACGGAAATTGGTAAGGGTAAGTCCGATAAATATGAGATTTCGGTGGCAATGGAGATTCCGGGCGGCAAGGTGATTGCGGCTAAAGACGAATGTTCGAACATTTTTGCAGGGGTGGATCTGGTGGAAGCTAAGGTGACCGGGCAAATTCGGCGCTACAAACTAGAAATGCAACCGCACCGCCAAAAAAGAAGCCTGAAAAATCTCTTTATCAAGAGAGGTTAGTGTGATATAATGGGGGCAGATTAGGAGTTTTATGGCAAAAAAGGAAAAAAAGCCTTCTGATAAGTTGGCAGACAAAACAGCGCTAACTAAATTTTTACAAGGGGTGTTTGGTGATGCCCAGAAGAAAATCTTGAAAAAGTTGTGGAAACGGGCGCAAGCGATCGGTGAATTAGAGCCAAAATACGAAAAAATGAGCGACAAAGAATTAAAGTCGCAGACGGAAAAATTTAAACAGAAAATTGATGCCGCTTTGAAACAAGAGCGCGATGAGGCGGGTAGGGCTAAACTTAAGAAAAAAGATGTGATAGATGATGCTAAGGTTTTGGATGAGATTTTGCCAGAGGTTTTTGCGGTGGCAAGAGAAGCTTCCAAGCGTATCTTAAAGATGCGGCCTTATGATGTGCAACTGATTGGTGGGATGGTTCTGAATAGTGGCGCAGTGGCAGAGATGAAGACCGGTGAAGGTAAGACTCTCGTGGCGATGCTGCCGGCTTATCTTAATGCTTTGACTGGTCATGGGGTGCATGTAGTAACGGTGAACGACTATTTGGCACAGCGTGATGCCGGCTGGAATGGCCCGGTGTATGATTTTTTGGGGATTTCGGTAGGGGTAATTATTAACAACGCGTCGTTTATTTATGATCGAGAATACGAGAATAATGCTCATGATGATGAGAGATTTTTGCATTTGAAGCCTTGCACCAGAAAAGAGGCTTATCAGGCGGATATTACCTATGGGACTAACAATGAATTTGGCTTTGATTATTTGCGGGACAATATGACTTCGGAAGTTCAGAATTTGCGACAAAGAGAGTTGAATTACGCCATTGTAGATGAGGTGGATTCGATTTTGATTGATGAGGCGAGGACGCCTTTGATTATTTCTGCGCCGGCGGGGGATAATCCGGAATCTTATTATCAATTTGCGAAGATTTGTGCCAGACTTGTGCCGGAAGATTATATTTTGGATGAAAAACGTCGTTCGGTGACTTTGACCGATGAAGGAATTGATAAAATCCAAAAGATGCTAGGGGTGGAGAACTTGTACTCTACCAAAAATACACCACTGGTGTATCATTTGGAGCAGGCTCTTCGCGCTGAGGTGTTATTTAAGAGAGATAAAGACTATGTGGTAACTAATTCTGGCGAAGTGATTATTGTGGATGAGCATACTGGCCGGTTGATGCAAGGCCGGCGTTATAATGAGGGTTTGCAT
Source organism: uncultured Candidatus Saccharibacteria bacterium (assembly GCA_964532185.1). Taxonomy (GTDB): domain Bacteria; phylum Patescibacteriota; class Saccharimonadia; order Saccharimonadales; family Saccharimonadaceae; genus Nanosyncoccus. Next base: position 8,020 of record CAZHGO010000020.1, read on the forward strand.
CAGGCGATTGAGGCCAAAGAGGGTGTAGCGGTGAAGCAAGAATCGATGACCTTGGCTACCATTTCGTTCCAGAATTTCTTTAGACTTTATAAGAAACTCTCTGGTATGACTGGTACAGCCTTTACCGAAGCAGAGGAATTTCAACAGATTTATGCGCTTGATGTGATTCAAATTCCACCAAATAAACCGATTATCAGAGTAGACAAAGACGATTTGATTTATAAAACTAAGGCGGGAAAGTTGAAGGCGATTGCGGAAGCCATTCAAGAGTATCATAAGAAGGGGCAGCCAGTTTTGGTTGGCTCGGATTCGATTGCCAACAACGAGGAAATTGCCAAATATTTAGACCAATTTAAGCTGCCTTATGAGATTTTGAACGCCAAAAATAACGAGCGGGAGGCCGCAATTATCGCTAAAGCCGGCGAAAAGGGTGCGATTACTTTGGCTACTAACATGGCGGGGCGTGGTACCGATATTAAGCTCGGCAAAGGGGTAAAAGAATTAGGCGGTTTGGTAGTGATTGGCTCAGCTAGGCATGATTCTCGTCGGGTAGATAATCAGTTAAGAGGCCGTGGTGGCCGGCAGGGCGATCCTGGCACGACCCAATTCTTTGTGAGCTGCGAAGATGATTTGATGCGGATTTTCCAAGGTGATAGAGTAAAGATGCTGATGACCAGGCTTGGGGTAGCGGAAGACCAGCCGATCCAGACTAGGGCAATTTCAAAGACTCTAGAGTCGGCACAAAAGCGGATTGAAGGGTTTAACTTTGATTCCCGGAAAAATGTGGTGCAGTATGACAATGTCATCAATAGGCATCGCCGGGTGGTTTACATGATGCGGCGGAAGATCCTCGAGGGTGACGACATTTTCCCGGAAATTAAGCGGTTGATGCGAGATGAGGCCAAGAGTTTGACGGAGTTTTCTTCTCGGGTAAATAAGGATTTTGACGAGCAGTTTAAGGCGGTATTTAATACGCTTGATGATGATTTGATTCACGAAATTGGAGTAAAGCGCAAGGAAAAAGAGCGTTATACTTTGGCTCTAGAGGCGATCGAAGAGGCCTATAAGAAACAAGAGGAGCGATTTGGGGTAGATACCATGCGCAAGGTGGAACGCGAAGTGTATCTCAAAGTGCTTGATATGCTCTGGATGCAACATCTTGAGAATATGCAACATTTAAGAGAGGGGATTCATTGGCGTTCAGTAGGGCAAAGAGATCCGTTGGTGGAATATCGTTCCGAATCGCAGAAACTATTTGACGGTTTGCAGAGAAATTTGCGTGAGGAAGTATTGAAGATTCTCTTAACTATTACGCCAACAGAGGCGGTGGAAGATAATGTCACCGATGGTGAAGAGTATGAATCTGAGCTTACCAAGATGGCATCAGGGAATGATAAGGGGGTAAATGAGATTTCGGCGGGGGAGAAAAACTTGGATGACGAATTTAAGAAAAAGACGCCAGGGGTAGGGGTTTCACACGTGGGGCAAAGGAAGGCTACTAAAAAATCTAAGAAAAAGAAGTCAAAGAAGAAAAAGTGAAACACGCAGTAGAGGAGGTACAGCTAAAAAATGGCGCGCGTGGGTTGCTTGTTGATATTCCTGGCGCCACAGTGATGGCAACCAGGATTCAGTTTCGGGCGGGGATGCTGTATGCTAAAAATCACGACATTTACGAACTTCCCCATGTGGTGGAACATTTGGCGTTTGGGGCGAATGCCAAGTATAAAGATGAGCAAGATTTTGAGGCGGAATTTACCAAAAATGGGGCTTATCACAACGCTTGGACCTCGGATATTTCGGTGTGCTATGAGACAGAATGTGCAGATTTTGAGTGGGATAGGATTATGGAATTGCAGCGGCTTTCGATTGCGGAACCAAGATTTAATGAAGAAGAGTTGAAGGCGGAAAAGGCCAATGTGCGGTCGGAACTGACAGGGTATATGAACGATTATTACCGGCTGTTGTGGCCGCGGGTGCAACAGGCGGTAGGTGAAGACGTATTGGATTTGGCGGCGAGACGAGATACGATTGCTAATATTGAACTCAAAGACATTCGGGAACATTACCGGCGCACGCATACGGCCAAAAATATGATGTTTATTATTGCGGGAAAAATCCATGGACGTAAGCACAAGATTATACAGGAACTTGAATCTTGGCCCTTAAAAGAGGGGGAGAAATTTGAGATTCCGTATGCAGATCTTCATTCTACCGAGATGGTGGCGATTAGAAGAAAAGATGCCTCTAACATTACTTTTGGATTTTCGTTGGTGACGCCAAGGCATTTTAGCCCTAAGGAAGTGTTTGCGATGAACTGTCTCAATCATATCTTGAACGGTACGATGAACTCGCGGATTTTTGGGGTGGCGAGAAAACGCGGACTAGTCTATGGGATGGGTAGTGCGGTGGCCTCAAATGCGCATAGTACTTATTGGGATTTTGACGGTGAAGTAAATGAGGAAAATGCCGACGCACTGTTTTCTTTGATTCAAACAGAGATGACGAGGGCGCTAAATGGCGAGATTTCGGATAAAGATTTTGAATCAGCCAAGCAGTATGCTCTGGGGCGGTTTCAGATGGGAGCGCAAACGGTGGGGCAGATTGCAGATTATTATGCGGAGAACTATTTTGTAAATGAAAAAGTGGACAAATACGACAATATGCCGAATTTGATTAAAGGGATTGATAAGAGTAAAATGATTGAACTTTCTCGCGAATTTGCGGGGAGTGGCGTGAAGGGCTTTGCTACGGTGTCGTCGGTAGAAAAGGCGGTGCTATCTAACTTAGAGCTAAAACTAGATTTTTGAATTGATCGCCACGGTCGTAGACATTCTCGAACATATCGAAGGAGGCTGCAGATGGAGACATTAATACTACTGCGCTTTTTTGTTTTTTGGCCTCGTTGGTGGCTTTTTTGACGGCCTCTTCCAGAGATTCTGCCAAAATAAAGCGCTCATCTTGGTATTTTTGGTAGAGTGTGTGGCCGGATTCGCCCATTAAGATAACTTTTGGAATATTTTTGCGATTTAGGATTTCGTAAATTTCGGGGAGATCTTGGTCTTCGGTTTTGTCTCGGCCGCCGATGATGGGGATAATGGTTTGGTCTGGGAAGGCTTCGATGGCTACTCTAGTAGAGGCCGGATTGGTGGAGAAATTGTCGTCGTAATATTTGATATTATCTTTTTCTGTGACAAATTCTAGACGATGGGGAAGACCTTTAAAACTTGATAAACCTTGGATAATATTATCTTCGTAATTTGTCATATATTCGTTTGGAGATAGGTTGTAAAAACTAGCAACCGCCGCAATGGCGGCGATGGCATTTCTGACGTTATGCTCACCGGGGATTTTGATGGCATTTTTGATTTTGCCTGGAATGTTAAAGGGGTAGGGGATTTTGCGTGAATTTTTGGCTTTTTGAGCGATTTTCACGGAATCTTGGTTGTCCTGGTAGTAAATACAATAATCTTCTGAACTTTGGTAGCGGCAGATGTTGGCTTTGGCGTTTTTGTAATCTTCGTAACTTTTATGTACATTGAGATGGTCTGGCTCGATGGTGCCGATGACAGCAATATGAGGGGATTTTTGAAGATCCCAGAGCTGGAAACTGCTCATTTCGTAGACTACGATAGAATTTGGTTTGAGTTCATCTAAGACGTCGATGGCGGGGTTGCCGATGTTACCAACAAGATGAGCATCTTCTTTATGAGCGTCTAAGAGGGATTTAATGAAAGAGCAGGTGGTGCCTTTGCCTTTGGTGGCGGTGACGCCGATGATGGGGCAGGGGCAGTTTTCGAAGAAATACTTAGTGATACTAGACTCGTTGGCTAGATTTTGTGGGGGAACACTAGGACTTCGGAAAATTATATCATACTGTGAATAATTTCTCTGTTTTAAGTCTTGAGGATTGAAATTTTCTAATATCTCAACGGTGATATTTTGGTTGTGTTTTTTGAAATAATTTTCGGTGGCTTGACCTTCTTTGCCATAGCCTAAAAGTAAAATTTTCATAGCTTTATTTTAGCACACTCCGAGCTTCTTTTATAGAGTGGGTTTCCATCAGCTGGGCGCGTAAGTCTGCTGCACCAGGGAAATTATTGATGTAAATCTTGAAAAAATGCTTTAGGGGTTCATATTTTCCTGGGTGTTTTTCCCATAAATCTAAATGCAAGTTCAAAAGCTCCATCAAATCTTCGCGGGTGGGGGTGTGGGTGGTGAAGCAGTAGGGGTTCTGGAAGACGCCGCGGCCGATCATAAAGCCGTCTACTTCTGGGTATTTTTGATGAAGTTTCTCGGCATGGTTTTTGTCCTTGATGTCGCCATTGATGATGAGTTTGGTTTCTGGGCTGATTTCATCTCTTAATTTGATGATTTCGGGGATTAATTCGTAGTGGGCAGGGACTTTGCTCATTTCTTTTTTGGTTCTTAAGTGGACAGTGAGGGCGGCGGGGCGTTCTTGTAATAGAGTCGGGAGCCACTCTTTGTATTCCTCGGGGTCTTTCCAGCCGAGGCGAGTTTTAATAGAAACGGGGAGGGTGGTGTTTTCTTTGGCTTTTCTAAAACATGCGACAGCTAGCTCTGGCGTCTTAATCATAGCCGCCCCGCCGCCCGCCTTATTGACATTCTTATCTGGGCAGCCAAAATTGAGATCTACCCCTGAAAATCCAAGTGATTCCAGCGCCTTTGTAGTTTCCGCAAAATGTTCTGGTTCTTTGCCCCAAATTTGGGCAATAATGGGCTGATCGCTTGGTGCGATTTTTAATCTCTCGAGGGCATTTGGTCGTCCTTTTTCAGAAGCGTAGGAGGAAACATTGGTAAATTCCGTGAAAAACAAGTCCGGTCTTCCGGCTTTTGCGATTACTTGCCGAAAAACTATATCTGTCACACCTTCCATGGGTGCCAAAATCAGAAAAGGTTTTTTTAGTTCATTCCAAATCATAAGATAATAAAAGCGAGACTGCTTGTCAGTTGCTTGACATTTAATTAAGTGTAAGGTAGAATGAATTTAGGTATGGTTATTTGCTCTTCTTAGAAGGGCAAATAATTTTTAGATGGACAAGTCCAAATAAAAGATTTAGCTCAAATCCCATAAACCTCCTCCTTTCTCCCCGCATCTATTAAAGAGCAGTCTCGCTAGGCATTATTGTAACATTTTTGTGCTATAATTGAAATAGCTCATGCTATACTTCGGTCACTGGCATTGAGAAAAGTTTAAAGCTGCTGGTTTTGTCATTTAAGCTGGTAGCCAGGAGCCAATAAATCGGGCTCACATAAATGACTCTTTTACTAATTAAATAAGGAGTCTTTTATGAAAAACTTTAACAAAAACCAAACAGAACAGGTTGAGGTAATGGCGCTTTTCGGCTACGAGATGACGCCATGTCAGCCGCTGACATTCCGGAAACGGGGTGGCAAGGAAGTGGAAGTAACGGAGCTTCTGCGGACCAGAATTCGGTTCGCGGGGCGCACCACTTTTCACATCTTTGATGTTCTGGTGGGTCGGGAAAAAGTACAGCTAGAGTTCAACTCTACTGATCTTTCCTGGATCCTCGTAAAAGCTTAATCTTTAAGCCAAAAAGCTGGGTGCTAAAGCCCAGTTTTTTGACTAACTTATGTTGTAAAAAATACAACATTTTTTTGTTGCAATTTGGATTTTGCTTGTGGTATAATGGGGTTATGCTTAAGGTCATGCAAAATCACAAGAAAACATTCGCTATTTTTGCTACTGCCTTATTTTCTCTACCCTTCGCCATTTTAATGGGGGGGGGTGCAACCGCTGAAAATATCACCACTGATGTAAATGTTCAGCCTAGT
>CAZHGO010000021.1:0-13763 GCA_964532185.1 uncultured Candidatus Saccharibacteria bacterium
AGGCCAGTTATACTGACCTATCATGTAAGATTTTTTCGTGCTATAATTATCTTATGAAAACCATCAAAGACTTTAATCCAAAAGACCAAATCATTTTAATGCGCGCAGATTACAATGTACCTATTAATAACGGGCAAATCACCGATGATTTAAGAATCCGCGCTAGTCTCCCCACCATCAATTATTTACTAGAAAATGGCGCCAAAAAAATCTTCTTAATTTCCCATCTCGGCCGCCCAGAAGGAAAAGAAAATCCCGAATTTTCTCTAAAACCAGTAGCAGATACTCTCAAAAACTTATTACAAGGCCAAACTATTGATTTTAAACCCTTACCAAAGACAGGCGAAAAAATCGCATCTCCTGCCAAAATCATCCTTCTAGAAAATCTAAGATTTGACCCCAGCGAAGAAGCCAATAACCCAGATTTTATTAAAAATATCATCAACGCCACCGATGCAGAAACTTTTGTTCAAGATGGTTTCGCCGTGGTTCATCGCGCTCATGCCTCTACTGATGCTATTAAAAAATTTCTTCCCGTCTATGCCGGGCTCTTACTAGAAAAAGAAATCGAAAACCTCAAAAAAGTTCTAGAAAATCCCGAGCATCCTGTGCTTTTGATTATTGGCGGTTCCAAAGTAGAAGATAAGCAACCTTTAATTGATAAATTTACCAAAATCGCCGACCATATCTTGGTAGGAGGCAAAATCGCCGCTGACGGTTACAAGCCCACCAACAGCAAAATCATCGTCGCAACCGATTTTGACGAAGACGCCGAAAAAACCAAATTAGACATCGGCCCAGTTTCCACCGCCGAATTTGTTAAATATATAGAAGAAGCCAAAACCATCATTTGGAATGGTTGTCTAGGCAAAGTCGAAGATCCTGCCTTTGCTACTGCGTCAAGCATCATCGCCGATGCCATCGGCAAAAACACTCAAGCTACCACTATTATTTGTGGTGGCGATACTACCGGTTTTGTTGAAAATTATCTCAAAGACCATAAAGATCTAAAATATTCCCTCATTTCCACCGGCGGTGGCGCTACCCTAGAATTCTTATTAGGAAAAGACCTACCTGGCATCACAGACTAAATATGCCGAATTTTAATTGTATCGGTACCATATTTATTTTTGTCCCCCGACACAATCACCGCCAGCAAATCTTTTTTACCTTCCTTAGTCAAAAGATACCCCGACTCCTTCAACTCGGCCGCCAAATCTTTGCCAAAATTCTCATCATATTTTCTCACAAATGCCGAATTCCCATAAATTAATGCCAATTGATTAGCCACCCGAGCATCTGGCGTTACCGAGACGATCGGTACATTTGGTCGCTGTGCCGCCATCGTGGTAGCAGTAGTTCCAGAGGCAGTCTGGCACACAATTACATCTGCTTCAATTTTTTCCGCCAATCTTGCTACCGCATCCGAAATTCCATCATAAAGTGCCTTTTCACCTTCTGGCTCCACCGACATCCTCGCCACTTTCGAATGATTCTGCGTATAAAGAATCACTTTTTTCATCTCAGAAACCGCCTCCACCGGATAAGCCCCATTCGCGGTCTCGTCTGAAAGCATCACCGTATCCGCACCCTGAATCACCGCTGTGGCCACATCTGATACTTCAGCCCTAGTCGGTTCCGGATTTTCCACCATCGAACCCATCATTTGCGTCGCTACAATACAAAGTTTCGCATGCGCTCGGCAAAGTGCAATCAATTTCCGCTGCACAATTGGCACCACTTCATTCCCCGCCTCCACTGCCATATCACCTCTAGCCACCATAATCCCATCCGCCGCTTTTACAATCTCTTCCAAATTCTCATCCGAAGAAATCGCTTTTTTGGTCTCAATTTTTGCAATCACTTTAGCTGTAGAACCAAGTGATAAAAGAATTTGTTTCAATTTCTCGATATCGGATGCCGATTGCACAAAAGAAAGCGCCACATAATCATAATCGCACCCCGCTCCATATTCCAAATCTTCCATATCCTTTGGCGTAATAATATCTCCACCAAAATCTGTCTCTGGCAAATTCAAACCCTTTTTGCTCATCACAAAACCATCGTTTAAAACTTTTACTTTAATTGCAGTTTTAGACACAATCTCAATAATTTCCGTTTTAATTTTCCCATCAAACATATAAAGCGGCTCCCCCACTCTCACCTTCCCCGCCAAATTATATTGCACCGGCAAAGTCTTCCCACCATCATGTTCAAAATCTTCCCGAGCTTCCAAAACCACTTCATCACCAGCTTTAAGATCCAAATGATTATCAACAATTTCCCCCAATCTAATTTTTGGCCCTTGTAAATCCTGTAAAATCGCCACCGACCGCCCCTTCTTTTTAGCAGCTGCACGAATCCACTTAATCTGCTCATCTCTTTCCTCATTTGTCCCATGTGAACAATTCAACCGACATCCATTCACCCCCGCCATGATAATTTCATCAATTTTTTCCTGTCCAAATACCGATGGCCCGATTGTTGCCAAAATCTTAGTTCTCTTAAAAAGTTTACTCATATATAATATATATTACCATAAAAAGCATAAATATGATAATATAAAACTATGGGGTTTTATCAAAAACCAGTTTTTGGTGGTGTAAGTGCAAACGATGTGCATATTTCTCGTACGAGGATTATCAAATCTGCTCCCGCAGAAGAAAAATCCAAAAGCGATAAGTCATATCGTTTCACCAAAAATACCATCCTTACAGTTATTGCCTTCACCATGCTTATTATAGTCGGTTTTACTATTTTTAATCTCATTGCCACTCCAGAGTTTATGGTTAAACGCAAAATGGAAAGCATCGCCAACGATTATTACCAAAATTATTTCTATAACTCTGTCCCAGATAAAGAAGGCTTATCCCACTACACCGAGACTGGCCTCTCCCGCCTCAGCCTCCGCCAACTATTATTATATAGCGACCGCAAATATGGCGACACTATGGATTTTTTCACTAATTATTGCGATCTAGACAAAACCACTCTCAAATTCTATCCAGAAGAACCCTTCGAACGCAATACTTACTATGTAGATTTTCGCTACTCTTGCAAATTCTAAAATTTCTTGTTATAATAATAACAGCACTTTTCGGCCTCATAGTATAATGGTTAGTACAACGGGTTTTCATCCCGTCAATGTGGGTTCAATTCCCGCTGAGGTCACCAGAAATAAAAAAAATAAAACCCGAAGGGTTTATTTTTTTTATTTCTGATTTTAGCGGGAAGTGAACCCTTTAGGGTTCACTCACGGTAGGAGGTGAGAAGAAAGAAAAATTTATTTTTCTTTCTTAGAACCGACGCCCCGTGAATTGTTTTTGCGAAGCAAAAACAAATTCCCGTGCAAAGCACGAAAAGAAGGTCACCAAGGTACGAGTAAAGAGCATCTCGCTCTTGCTTTTTTTATTAAAGTATGATATAATAGAAATAGTACTTTAAAAGTTTGGTGTGTTTTTTCTGATTTCACAAAAGGAGGAAAATCAAGATGAATAAGGGTTTATTAGCCGTAATTGTTATTGCTATCATCTTATCAACCATCATGGCATCGGCTATCACAGCCTATGCCCACGACTGGCCATCAGATCTTAACAAATGGACAAAAGAAGATTGGGACGCCTGGGATAATGCTTTTGATGAATACTGGAAACAGTGGGAAGATGCCTGGAAACACTGGGAAGATCCATGGCGTCGTCATGATGACCGCCCATATAACTATGGATATTACGAAACCAATCCATATTACGGCGGTTATAATAGTAACACCAAGGGCAACGGAAATGGTTACAATAACGCCTACAACTATGGTAGTTACAGCTACTATAGCGGTGTTCTCGACGTCTACGACGCCGGCACCGAAGGCCAAGCAGTTATTCTGGCAAAAATCATTCACCTATACGGGCATGGTGTAGCCAGTCAGACTCAACAGGCCTGCGTTGGTTGGTCGGTTATGAACTCAATCGACGCATCAGGCGGCGGCGTAGATATTGGGTCTATCGCTCCTAATTTCCACTACAACGCCGCAGAAGCTACAACCGATGATTTCGGCAGAGACCTAATACCTCTCGCCAGAGATATCATCTTCCGTTGGAAAGCCGGCAAAGCTGGCTATAGCAACAATGGGCGAGTTTTGCCGCTCAACTATTGCTATGTTACTTCCACTGGAAGCGCTGTAGCCTTCACCGATGGCGCAGGTAGCACCTGGAACTTTAGCGCTACAACTCCCTACGGGAGTTAAACTATACACACCAAACTCCGCCCCCTAGCCAACCCTAGGGGGCAACTTTATTGTATAATAAAATTAGAGAGCAAAAAAGCCGAAAAGACTGTAAAAATCAGATTTCATCTTTTCTAGCTTGGCACTTTCAAAATTGAGGACCAGGAATATACTTTACTATAAGTAGAGCATTCAGAATTACTCCCCACTACGATGAGGAGTAAGAAAACCCAAAATATTCCTTAAAAATTGCATTCAATATTGTTGTATCTGGGATAGACCGTGACGTCTGTCTCTACGCCGGTCTCCGGGAACTACAACAGTGGTACCGCGTACAGGCAGGGTACGTACGGGAACTTCTGGTCATCTACGTATTATAGTGCTACCAATATGTACAACATGAACGTTAGTGGTACAGGGGTCAATCCGCAGAATAACAACAATCGCAACAATGGTAAATCGGTACGCTGTCTCGCGCAGTAGTAGCCTAGGGGTGCGGTCTTTCCCCCTCCCCTCGCCCTCAAAAAAGTGTCGCTTTCTGAAAGCCTAAAATCCTATTGGCGGAGAGATAGGATCCAAAAATCCAAAAAAATCAAAAATTATATTCCCAGCCCACGCTCTCAAATACCGAAGAGCAAACTTTTCCTGCATCATAATGCATCATCATACCAAGATAGGAAGTCAAAACATCCGCATCTTTTATCCCAACTTCAACTTTCCAAATCGCCCGCTTAAAATTCTTCACAATTCTTTTCCCTGGCATCACCGCATTATCTCTTATTACGTACCCCAAAAATGGCACCCCCTGCCAACTTGCCAATACCTTAGTTTTCTTCAAATTTAGCTCCAATCCCAGTCCATTCAAAAACGTATTTATCGCTGGTATATCTTTCTTTAGTTTAGGAAGTTCTTCTTTCGAAACCACAATGCAAAAATCATCCACATATCTCACATAATGTTTATACCCTAGTTCCATCGTAATATATCTATCTAGAGCATCCAAATAAATATTCGAGAAAAACTGCGAAGTCAAATTCCCAATTACAATCCCACAAAGAGGTGACGCCGCAAATAGACTCTTATCCGGAGGTAAATCCCGCCAATCCTCATATTCCCCCTGCAAGATTGCTCCTTCCACCGGATTATCAAAAATCACCTCATGAATCGCATGCAAAAGTATTTTGTAACGTTTATCATCATGGCATCATGCAAACTGCCTATCTAGCCCCCACTTTACCCTATCAAACAATAAATCTCGCCGAATATGCATAAAATATCCCGAAATATCCAGCTTCACAATATAAGTTTCCTTAGTATAATTCTGCGACACTTTTCTAATCTCTCGCTTTAGCATCTCAATCCCAAAAGACGTTCCCTTTCCCACTCTGCAAGAGCAAGATCGATGGTTAAATCTAGGCTCCCACCACGGTGAAAGTTGTGCCACTATCCAATGATGTATCACTCTGTCCACAAACGGCGCCGCAAAAATCTCTCGTTTCACCGGTTCTTTCACAATATGTACCGCACCTCTACTCGGCTCATAAGAATAGTCCCACAGAGTATCACGAAGCCTAATCAAATTTTCCATCAAATTAGCCTCGAATTTATGGCAATCTTCAGTTTTGCGCTTACCACCCTTTCGTGCTTCCCGCTCCGCCAAAAACAACTCCAAAAGTAGCATATTTTTAGGATTCCTCAGCCACTCCTTTTCATCCAAATTTTCCGCTTTTTCTATCAAATTAAAAAAATCTATCATTTTTCCTCCAAATCTTTTTCAATTAATTGTTCTAAAATATTTATATTATTTCCCACCGCCACTAGTGGCGCTGGTCCCCATTTTCTCGTTTCACCAAGAATAGTTAGCGCAGCTTTTATTTTTCCAGTTTCCCTAAAAATCAGCCCCGCCATTTCTTTTCTAGTATAAACCCCGTTCGCATAATCCGTATAAAACGTCAAAATTTCTATCAAATTCCTTAACATCTCGTCACCTAGCATCCGATAATTCACCGTATCATTTCTCAGTTTTTCACTCCTCGGCGCTAGTTGTCTTATGATCATCAAAATCTGTTGATATACCGCCGGCGACATCCTTTTTGGTTTCAAAATATTATGCACTTTATCACGCTTGGTGTTTTCGGTCTGCCTCAGCATAACAAGATCTTCGTCTGTAATCGGATTTTTCAAAGGAAAAATATACACTCCATCCAGTGTAATATCTGGCACTCCACCTTCTAGTTCTTCAAATTGTTTAATAAATTTCTCTATACCCGAAACCGTCGCGACATATAGCGCTTTAGAAAATCGGTCACTATCCACCATTATATTGCATTTCCGGCTCATTCTATCCGCCAACCTATACGCATAATAAAGCGCCGAGGTATCTAGTGCTTTATAAAACCGCCCATCAAACGAACTTTTATAAAAAATCAATTTATCACGATTACTTGTCTCCATTTCTAGGACCACCCGTTTAATTCTTTTTTGGTCAATCTTAAATTTTTGTTTAGCCTCTCGTTGTTGTTTCTCCTCCTCGGTCATAAATTTTACCTGCCCAGAAAGAATTTGCTTAATTTCGCTTTCCGAAAAGCTCTTTTTCAGTTTATTTTTAACCGGAATCGCCGCCGCCACGGTTTTCATCAAATCGGTCGCCGGCGCTTTGGCCGGCGACGGTCTTTTGGCGGATTTTGACTTTTTTGAGTCAAAATCCGCCAAAAGACTGGTCTGTTTTCCCACTGGTTGTGCTGATTTCTTTTTCTTTTCTGTCATCTTATTGTTCCTTTTTCCCGGCAAGCTCTGGGCTTGCCTTAATTTTTCCATTTTGAGGACGAGGGGAGGGGGAAAGACCGCACCCCTAGGCTACTACTGCGCGAGACAGCGTACCGACCTACCATCGTAGCGACTGTCGTAACTCTGCGGAAAGACCCCTGTACCACTAACGTACATGCGGTACATATTGGTAGCACTATAATACGTAGATGACCAGAAGAACCCGTACGTACCCTGCCTGTACGCGGTACCACTGTTGTAGGCCCCGGAGACCGGCGTAGAGAGCATCGCTTGTAAACTCAGCAAGTTAGTGGCCGCATTTGGAGAAGTAGTGATATTACTAATTTTATTACGTAGATAATAATAGGAGCCATTCGCTTGATCACCAGAAGGCATTTTCCAGCCTTTCGGGCAAATATCATAGCTAGCATTAGCACTACCAGTATAGCTACTAGAATAACAGTAGGAACCAGCCGAAGCCGCACAGTAATTATAATATGTACCAATTTTATAGCCACCAGGACCAAAGTTATACGTAACATTAGCCAAACCTTCACCAGTAGTGCTATCAAAGTTAACGCCATATAGACTTATAACCTTTGTATTAGTATAAGTACCAGCATAAGTAGTACCCCCATACGTTCCCTTTTGATATGGATATTGACACATATATTGGGTAGCCTGGCAGGTACCACTCCGATTAGCTAAGCCATAAGTATAGGAATTCGTGGTAGTCCAGTCTGACGCCCCATTTGCCCACGAAGATTGTGCATAACCATTACTCTGAGTACCACCACCGCTTCTTAAAGCATTCAAAATATTAGTACCAGTAGTATTACTAGGAACATTCGTGTTGCTATTCGATAAGGCAGTACGTACCGTAGAATTATTAAGATTAAGGTCTAGATTATCTGCCATCCAGCAATTACCGTCCATCAGTTTAACAACAACATAAGAGCTACTGTCCCGGCTGTCCTTCAAAGTGGTGAATTGATTTGGCGTAGTAGCCTTACAGATATCATTAGTCATACTTTGCATATTAGCATTTGCAGCAATACCAGCAGTGGCAAAGCTAGTAGGTTTCCATACTGCGTAGAGTTTAATGTTGGTATTATCCAGAGTAGGATCTAATTTGAAAGTGGTATCTCCGGCTTTGATGAAGTTGTCTGTGCTAGTATTATAGTCCGGAATACTACCATTACACATAGTACTTGGGTTATTATAAGCGGTAACTTTATTGCTACTAGTTGTTGTTGCTACAGTATCGTTCACACTTATATTGCTATGATTGGTGCTATTTCTACACCATCCGGCAAAAGTATAGGTATGTCTTGTAGGAGTAGCAAGAACACTACCAGTAGTAGTACTAATAGGAGCAAGTGTAATGCTGGCAGCAGTATTGGTAGAGCTATTTTGTTCTGCAATTTGATTATAGGTAGCCACTTTGGCAGTGCCAGAAGCTGGGTTAGACCAAGTAATACCGCCATCATTAAGCGTAGTAGAGCTAATACCAGCAAGATCCCAGTATTCTATATGATACGCCACATAATTAGCTGTAGCAGTAAGAATGTAAGTATTAGTGTAAGTCCCTACTGGTTTGGTGTAGTCTACTCTAGCTGCTACATCAATAGTGTAATTTTGAGTTGTAGCAGCAGTCTGATTATCTAGCAAAGTTTCTGTGGTGGTAGGAGCTGGAAGAAAGTTACTATTGGCAGTAGAATTAAGTACGTTTGGTTTGTAGCCCCATTTGTTGACATAAGTACTAGTAGTATCGGTTTCAAAGGTATTAGCATCTGTAGCAGCAGTAATAGAATCTAGGGTGTCATTATAACTTGCATTAGTTAGTTGCCCGGTATTATCACTACCTTTAATCGTTAAGTTGTAGCCGGTATAGTTAGAAGTAGAGACAGAAAAAGCTAATCTAGAGCTGCTGTCTGATACTGCAAAGGTACCAGTGCTACTAGTTGGCATAACGTCTACACTAGCAGCATTAGAAGCTGAAGTGATAGTGATACTTGGGACTTCTACGGTACCAGCAGTTCCTTCTGCGTTGTCTGTATTATCAATTATCGGGAAAGCCGAAAGCACCAAAAACAATGACAACAAAGCAACCGCTGTTATCCCCATCATTCGAGTAGCTCTCGCCTGCCCAATAGTATGATAAAATTTTTTATTTCCAATATTCATAATATATGACCTGTTATGTTACTATCATATCACGCTCATGCCTACCATGTCAACACATTTTTCCCCACTTTTTTTCACAAAAAGCTTATTTTTCAATTAGTTTCAAGAACTCAGCTTCAGACATTCTAGAAATCCCCAGTTTGTCTGCTTTGTCAGTTTTGGATTTACCTGGTTTTTCACCCACAATTAGAGCAGTAGTGTTCTTAGTTACCGATGAGGTGACTACGGCACCGAGTTCACGCAACTTATCTTCCGCTTCCTCTCGCCCCATTGAATTCAAAGTCCCTGTCACGATATATGATTTGCCAGTAAGCGGCAATTCTACATTTTTTTCTTCCAAAGGCCACACGCCAAGACTGCGCAGTTCTTCTAATAGTTTCAAATTATCTTCGTCGCTAAACCAAGCCAAAATCGATTCCGTCACAATCTCCCCCACATCCGCAATCGCCAGCAATTCTTCTTCCGACGCATTCATCAAATTATCCAAACTGCCAAACTTTCTCGCCAATGCCATGGCCGTCTGCGCCCCCACATGCCGAATCCCGAGCGCCGTAATAAATTTATTGAGCAAAGGTCTTTTAGAACCATCGATTGCCGAAACCAAATTAGCCGCCGAAAGTTCTCCAAATCTCTCCAGATTTGCAATTTCCGAGACTTTCAACCGATAAAGATCCGCAATAGATTTCACCAAACCTGTATCCACTAGCACTTCTACATTTTTCTCACCCAAACCCTCAATATTAAGCGCCGGTTTAGAAGCATAATATTCTATCGCTCGTTTCAAAATAAAATCCGAAGTTTCGCCCCTTACCCGATAAACCGCCTCACCTGCCGGTCTTTCAAATGTCAATTCCGGATATTGTTTTTTTAGCGCCGCTTCAAAATCGAATTTCTCCGTCCCTTCCGGACGTAAAGAAACCAAAACTTCTTTTACCTGCGGAATAATATCACCGGCCTTATAGATAATTACTGTATCACCAATTCTCGCATCTAGTCTAGCAATCTCGTCCGCATTATGAAGCGACGCATGTTTTACAGTTGTCCCAGCCAATGAGACTGGCTCAAACAAAGCCACTGGCGTGGCCGCACCCGTCCGCCCAATCGAAATCACAATATCTTTAATTACTGTCGTGGCTTCTTCTGCCGGGAATTTATACGCCACCGCTCCTCGTGGAGTTTTTCCCACAATCCCAAGGTCATCATAAATCTTGCGATCGTTAATTTTAATCACCATCCCATCAGTATTAAATTTCAAACCCCTACGATATTCGTCCAATTTTTTAATATAATCAAAAAGCCCATCAATATCTGTACCTTTAAAAACTCTATCTTCACCCGAAGTTTGAAATCCCATTTTTCTAAGCATCTCATAAGCCTCTTTGTGAGTCGGCAAATTCGGTTTCACCAAATCATAGGCGATAAATTTCAGCGGCCTTGAAGCTGCAACTTTTGGGTCCAACTGCCGAATCGACCCCGCCGCCAAATTCCGCGGATTTGCAAACTCCCCCTTCAACTTTTCAAAATCTTTCTTAAAAATAATAATTTCCCCCCGAACCTCCGCTTCATCAATATCAATTTTAAGTGGAATATTTTCGATGGTTTTTACATTAAGCGTTACATCTTCGCCGACCAACCCATCTCCACGCGTCACCGCCTGCACAAAAATCCCATCTTCATATTTCAAAGAACACGCCAAACCATCCATTTTAATATCGGTAAAAAATTCGGAAATCTTCCCGCCCGGAATCAACTTCTCATTTCGAGAAATCCAATCTAGAATCTCAGCAGAAGAAAACACATCAGCAAGAGAAATCATTCTTTTTTCGTGCGTCACTTTTTCAAATTTATCTAGAGCTCGTCCCGCCACCCGCTGCGTAGGTGAATCCGGCGTAATTAGCTCCGGATATTCCGCTTCTAATTCCGAGAGTTCATGTTTCAAAGAATCCGCCGCCGCCTCACTCATAATCGACTCATCCAAGACATGATAATGATACCTATAGTCATCAATTAGCTTTCTCAGCTTTTCAATTCTCTCCTCAGCATCCACTTTATTCATAATATTATTCTATCATAATCAAAAAGAAAAATCCTAAGTTCACTTCTGTTTTTCTTTTTCAAAAGAAAAGTCCAAAAGCCATCTATAATACACATAAAAATATACCGACACATATATCGCCAAAAAACACGCTAATGTAACACCACACACTTTTATGAATGAAGAAAAATCACTTCCTAATGCCGCAACCGGAAACATTATCACCACCCACAAAGCCGTCACCAAAAATAAAACCAAAATAATCCTAAGAATAAATTTAATTCTTCGTCCCCGCATCAATTCGTTAGTAGTTTTTAAGGCTTCCAATGGGTATAGCCCCGGAGCCGACACTGCAACTAGCGCCATCAAACTTCCGGAGAGAAAATAAGCAGAAAGCAATATCATTAAAGCTCCAAATGTAAAAAACAAAAACGCATAGAATGGCATATCAAGAAAATGTGTCTCAATCGCCGAAGAATATGCCACCACAAGAATCATGATCGGAATGCATTGAACAGCCACCACAGCCAAAACCACCAAAGAAGAAAGGAGTGGTGTCAAAGCATTGTAAAGCGCATCACGAACCCCAATTTTATTCCCTGCCATTTTGTGTCGAATTATAAAGATAGAAGTAAGCCAAATTATGAGAAACACCAAGCTTCCAAAAATTACCGTCTGCCCATTCAAAAACTCAGTCGCTAGCCCAGTCAAGCAAAGCATCACTACTGTCATTACAAAAAGCAATGGCAAAAAAATTCTATAATTTTCAAAAATCAATTTAGACGTATAAAAAACATGGTAGCCCATCCCTGGCATTTCTAAATCCCGCACAAATTCCTTCCGCTGGTATATTTTGAAGGAAGCGCTAGAATGGATGCTGCGCGAGGAAGAAGGAGCAGCGGAGCGAGCCGTACTTTTTGGTACGGTGAGCGAGCAGCGCATCTTCTGACGAAGCGCAGCGCCATTCTGGCGCTTCCTAGAAGGTCCACTTGCCATGTTCAAGCCTTTCAATCCTCTTTTCTAGCGGCGGATGCGTACTAAACAAATTATTGAAAAAGCCTTTTCTAAGCGGATCGTTAATATACATTGAGGCAGCAGCCGAATTTTGATTTTTCATCGGCTGGCTATGCGATTGAAGCTTCTTGAGCGCATCAATCATGCCTTCTGGATAGCGTGTAATATTCACTGCCGAAGCATCAGCCAAATACTCTCGCTCACGCGATACCGCCATTTGTGCAATTGCTGCACAAAATGGCGCAAAAATCGCCGCCAGTACTATTAATATATATGCTACCGGACTGCCTTCATTATCACGACGCCGGTTGCCGTAAAACATCATTCGCATTGCGATATCCGAAATCAATCCCACCACGCACACCAGACCAAACACAATCATACTCACTCTAATATCGTAATTTTTTACGTGCGACATTTCATGCGCCATCACCGCCGTAAGCTCTTTATCATTCATAATATCCATCAGCCCAGTAGTGGCCGCCACCACCGCATGTTGCGGGTCCCTCCCCGTCGCAAATGCATTTGGTGCCGGATCATCAATTACGTAAACTTTTGGCATCGGTAGCCCTGTAGTAATACAGAGATTTTCTACTACGTTATACAATCTAGGATTATCTTTTTTCTCAATCTCTTTAGCACCCGCCATCATCGTAGCGGCTGAACCCGCCACAAAATATTGAATCACAGCATAAATAATTGCCGCAATACTGACCCAGAGTAACACCCACCAGTCATTCACAAAATACGCTACAACTGCTGCCACCGCAATAATGATGGCTACAAAAACCATCATTATTACAATTGTTCTTCTTTTGTTCTGTGCGATTTGTTTATACATATTTAAAATTTAACATCTGGCGCGTTGTCAATCTTAGCTTTTTCAGCTTCAGACACTTCAAAGTAATCGCGCTTCTTGAAATGACCAACCATATTATTAATAATGTTGGTTGGGAAAGTTTTAATCTTTGCGTTAAGTTCTTTACAGCCAGAGTTGTAGAATCTACGTGCTGCTTGAATTTTATCTTCTACGTCTTGAAGTTGACCTTGAAGAGTCTTAAAGTTCTCATTAGCTTTAAGTTCTGGATAAGCTTCCGCAATTGCAAAAATTTTAGAAAGTGCAGCTTGCATTTCGCCTTCAGCTTCAGCTGCTGCTTTCACGGTTTTTGCACCCATCGCAGCAGAGCGGGCTGCTGTCACCATTTCAAAAGTTTCTTTTTCGTGTTTTGCGTAACCTTTTACGGTTTCTACTACGTTTGGAATCAAATCCGCACGATATTTGAGTTGAACGGTGATGTCGCTCCAAGCTTCTTCTACGCGTTCATTGGTTCTTACCAAACTATTATAAGTTCCGGCAATAATTGCGATAATCAAAACGATTACGACTACCACTACTATTGCAATTGTTGCTCCTATAGGCATTTTCCACTCCTTATATTATATATATCTATTATATCACAAATATTGCATCTGTGATATAATAACATTACACGGTGCTTTGGCGGAGTGGTTACGCAGCGGTCTGCAAAACCGCGTACACCG
>CAZHGO010000022.1:0-13149 GCA_964532185.1 uncultured Candidatus Saccharibacteria bacterium
CAGAGATTTCACCACTCGCGATTTATCAGCCAGAAGAAATCAAACACATTTCGGTACACCTTGAGTTTAAGCAAAAAATTGATGACAATCTAATGGCGGAGCTTGAGAAAATTAACTAAATAGCCATAAGCTAGGGGTATGGGGTTGATTTTTTGACCCCAGACGTGCTAGGCTGAATAGTACGGGGTTGTTTTCTGAAGAATTTTGTTGTAATTTGAATAATAGTTGTGGTATAATGGGGGCATGAATGAGGTTATGCATAACTTATTAGAAAATCTTAAATCTTATATATATATATATATATATAGGTGCGACGCTTTTGGCGTTGGTAGTAATCGGTAATAATTCGGCTTGGGCTGTTAACCCAGCTAGTGTAGACTTTAATGTCAACATCGCACCTACACTCACGATTGATGTTACTTCTGGTGGTGTAGCCACCAATAATATTACCCTGAATCTAAATCCTAATTCCAAGACTTTTGATCATCAGTCTGTAGATATTAATGTAGCCACTAATAATGTCACAGGATACCAGTTATTTGTCTCTACTGTTGATGGCAAGACTGAACTTGCTAGAGATAATACAGACGGAGCCTTTAGCTCTACTATACCTACCATTCCTACACTTACTCCTACTTCTCCTAGTACTACTGGTTATTCTGAATCAGATTTTAGAAACTGTACCATAGCAGATTGTACTAATAAATGGGGCTACAAAGTAGTAGCCTCCGATACAGACCCAAGTACTGTTACTGCAAATTACTTTCCATTTGTGCTAAATACTAATCTTGCTACTAATCATTATGCCACTAATGGTGATAATACTACACTAGACTTTGCTGCCAAAATAGACTGGGCTCAACCAGCTGGTACTTATGAGAATACTTTAGTCTTTACCGCTACAGCTACTTATGCAGCTTATCATATAGATTATTATGACGGTGTAGATAATACCAATACTATTGCTACCCAAGATAATGCCTACAATACTTCTTCTACCGTAGTCCTTAACCCAGTCTATAGTGGCGGGGCTACTGGGCCTACTAGGTCTGGTCTTAGTGGAGATACCTATACTTTTATTAAATGGTGTGATGTAATCCCAACCGCAGACTCTAATAACTATTTTCCGGCTACGGTATGTTCTGGTAATTCTTATGATTTGAATGGCACTATGACTATAGACCCAACTCAATATAGCACCAATATCAACTTATATGCTTATTGGGATCCTACCACCTTTGATGAAGCATACCTTGCTGCTGGTAAAACTAAATCTGGTAGCTACTACATGATGCAAGATATGGACGCTAACCTTTGCCATGCAGTTACAGTCAATGAAGTCACTCAACTTACAGACACTAGGTCTGGTAATTATACTTACTACATCGCTAAGCTTAAGGATGATAAGTGTTGGATGGTGCAAAATCTAAGGCTTGGCACGGATGTGTCGTCATTAACATTGACTAGTAGCGATTCCAATATCTCAGCTAGTTCGTGGACTCTTAATGGCAAAGTCGCATCCCCTGGTAAATTTACCTATACTTCTTGTGCAACAGGAACTTGTGAAGACAGATACACCGGTACTACACAATACAACAATAACAACGAATACTACTGTGCTCCAGATAGTGCTAGTAGTAATAACTATGTAGGCTGTTATTACAACTGGTATACTGCTACTGCTGGCGTTGGTCTTGGTGGAAATGTTGCTGGCAGCATCACTCCAGTTGGTACCAGTGTAGGCTACAAAGATGTAAGTTCTTCTATTTGCCCTAAGGGCTGGTATCTTCCCACTGGTGGTGGCGTGCCGCTCACAGGTAGTACGAGCGATAGGCCAAATAGCGATTTCAACGTACTTTATAATAACTACCCATCAGCTGCCGATATGCTAGTATCTAACCCAACCACTACCTACGATAACACTACTGGGCAACCTCGGCCAGGGCTTCTCCTTAGCGGCTTCTACAGCTCCGGCGGCGCCTACTACGTCGCTCAGAGCGGCGACTACTGGTCGCGTAGCGCTTACTCTAAGGGCATGGCGTACCGCTTGTCCCTGAATAGCTCGGCGGTCTACCCTCAGAATTACGGCAGTAAGTACGTCGGTATGTCAGTGCGCTGTGTGGCCTATGGTTCCTCATAATAACTTGCATTTAATTGCGTTTATGCTAAAATAGAATTATGATTTTGCTTGATTCGGTTACCAAGAAGTACCCCGGAGATGCAGAGCCGGCGCTTGATAATGTGTCGCTTCATATTGAGCCGAATGAATTTGTGTTTTTGGTGGGTAAATCTGGTGCGGGTAAATCTACTTTGATTAAGATGCTGACTAAGGAAGAAATTCCGGACTCGGGTAAGATTGTAGTAGGTGGAATTGATCTTGACTATGTCAAAAAACGCCATATCCCGGGCTATCGTCGCCGATTGGGCGTGGTGTTCCAGGATTTCAAGCTTTTGCCAAGAAGGACAGTCTATGAAAATGTGGCATTTGCACTAGAAATTATTGGCATGAGCACTAAAGACATTAGGAAGACCGTGCCAAAAGTTTTGGAACTAGTGGATTTATTGCCGCAAGCCAATAAGTTTCCTGGGCAACTTAGCGGTGGGCAACAGCAGAGAGTGTCAATTGCACGTTCGGTGGCAAGACAACCTAAGATTTTGATTGCGGATGAGCCAACTGGTCAGCTAGATAAATTGACCACAAATGAGATTATTGAGCTTCTTAGAAAGATTAATGATTTCGGCACGACGATTTTGGTGACTACACATAATGAAAATATCGTGAATAATCTTGGCAAGCGAGTGGTGACACTTAAAAAAGGTAAGATTGTAGACGACCAGAAGAGTCATGGTATTTATAAGTTGGATGAGACGCCGCTTGATATTTCGATGACGATGACCGGTAAGATTTTGCAAGCTCCAGGACATGCGCTAAATCCGCAGATTGCTAGAAGGCTGCAACAAAAGAAAATTGTAACTACGTCAAAACCAGAGCCTAAACCGGCAATCAAACCTACTACAAAGCCAACGATGAAGTCGGTAACAAGGCCGGCGACACCGGTCACCAAAAACACTATTAGGCCAGCCGTGAAAAAACGCAAAACTGTTAAAATAGCGAAAAGTAATGTGATTTAAGGAAAAAGATGGGCAATCAAAAAACAGACAAAGAATTAAAACAAGCTACTAAACACGGTTTGAAAGTAATGCATAAAAATAAAGGTCGCCATCCGGTGCGTAAGGAAAGTCGGATTATGAAATATGGCGCCAAAGGGTTTTTTAGAAATATTTGGCTTTCTACTGCTTCCACTATTGTGATGGCAATTACTATGATAATTTTGTTTGTAACGATTGTAGCGAGTGTGATTCTCACTAATACTGCGGAGATGATGAAAGATAAGATTGATATTACGATTTATTTTAAGCCTAATACTACTGATGAGACTTTGGCGGAATTGAACGGAGTAATTTCGGCGGATAAAAATATCAAAACTGTGGTGGTATCTAATTCTGAACAAGAATATGAAAAGTTTTTGGCCGAAAATAAAGATAGTGATGAAATTGTAAATATCTTGGACGAAGAAATGAAAAACGTGATGATTTCTAAAATGCAGGCGACGATGCGAGTGAAAGTTTATAATATCGATGACATAGAAAGTATTAAGGCGATTGTGGAAGAAGACCCATTATTTATCAACAATTTGGATGACGAACTTGTGCCAACTTATGATGTGAATCAGATGGAGATTGCCACGATTACTTCTTGGGCGAGAATTGCTAGGACTGGTGGAATTATTCTGGCGGTGGTATTTTTGGTGATTTCGGTTTTGATTATCTTTTCTACAATCAGGATGGCGATTTTTTCGCGAAGAGAAGAAATTTATATGATGAAGCTAGTGGGTGCGGATAAAAGGTTTATTCGTGGGCCATTTTTGGTGGAAGCCGAGATGTGCGGAGTAATTGCTGGGTTAATTTCGGCGACTGTGAGTTACTTTGGGTTTATGTTTTTAGCACCGAAACTTTCTGGTTATGGTATCGATGTATCTTCTATCACTAATATTTTGCAGTCAAATCAATTGATTTTGGTATTTTTGGTGTTTATCGCGGCGGGCGTGGTGATTGGGCGAATTTCTTCGATGCTCGCAGTGTCCAAATATTTGCACAAGATGTAATGCTTGTGGTATAATCAAGATATGGTAATGCTTAAAAACAAAAAAACCATTCTTAAAACTATTTTTGCTTATACTTTTATTTTCACGTTAATTGTTTTGGCTAGTATTTGCGTTTCTTCGTCCTCTGCCTACAATTGTAAGGCGGGTGATACCGAATGTGAAAATGCTAAAGCTAATATGCAGCAAAATCGGGCGGAGGCTAATGAATACACCAAGATGGCTAATTCGGTAGGAGACCAAATTGCGGCGTTGAATTCTGAAATTAGCGCATTAAACGCGGAGATTGCGGCTAATGAGGCTAAAGTTAATGAGCTAAATGTGGAAATTGAGAAAAACGAGAAAAAGTTAGCGGATAATCAGGCGGCGCTAGCTGAGATGTTGATTAATATGCATTTTAACACCGACTCGGAGCCGATTACAATCCTGGCTGGAAGTAAATCTATCTCTGATTACGCAGAAAAACAAGCTCGAGAGGATGTAGCAAAACAAGAAATCGCTTTGGCATCCCAAAAAATTAAAGAACTAAAAGAAAATTTGAATACCCAAAAAGAAGAAGTAGAACAGGCGATTGAGTCTAGTCAGTCTAAACGCTCGTTGGTGGCATCCAAAAAGGCCGATCAACAACTTTTGAAAGCTCAATATGACAAAAATGCAGATGATGCATCGGTTTTGGCTAGCTATTGGGAGGAACAGCTGAAACTGTTGGCTTGGACGCCACCTTCTAATACCACTGGTAATGGTTCTAGATGGTACGGGATGGGGAATACATATCCGTATCAGGGAAATTGTCCGCGTGATAACGTTAGGTATAGTGCATATGGTGGGGCGGTTTGTCAATGTACGAGTTATGCTTCTTGGAAGGCCAAAGAAAAATGGGGGATTACTAACACTTGGGGTGGCAATGCCTCTAATTATGTAAACGCGAAGGGGTATTACGTGCCGGCTACTGGCATCAATACATATGTAGATAGAAACCCGGCTCCATATACGATTGCGGTACAATTTGGTGGAGCTTATGGACATGTAATGTGGGTAGAAAGCGTAAATGAGAATGGTTCGGTAAATATTACTGAGTATAATGTCAACTGGCCATCGATTGGTTGTTATATTGGTGATTTTTGCTCACGTAAGAATGTGGGCTCGTCCAACATGTGGTTTGTGCATTTCGATTAATTATATATTCTATTTGTGGTAAAATAATATATATGGCAAAAAAGAAAACTGCGAAAAAAACTGATTATCCGGAATGGAAAGAAAAAAAAGTATCACTAGG
Source organism: uncultured Candidatus Saccharibacteria bacterium (assembly GCA_964532185.1). GTDB lineage: Bacteria > Patescibacteriota > Saccharimonadia > Saccharimonadales > Saccharimonadaceae > Nanosyncoccus. Next base: position 5,440 of record CAZHGO010000022.1, read on the forward strand.
AAATGCGATTATTATTGGTTTTGTGCTGGCAATAATCGGTATTTTTATTGGGGCTAATTTTGGGAATATATTTGGTGGGTTTGGTATCCATCTTGGCGCTAATAAAAATACGGGGGTTGGTGAATCTAGCCTGGATGAAGTTTATGAAAAACTTGCGGCTTCTTATAATGGTGAGATAGATAAAAATAAGCTACTGGAGGGCGCCAAAAAAGGCATGACTGAAGCAGTGGGGGATCTTTATACGGAATATATGGATGCGGAAGAAGCTGATAATTACACTAATGGGGTTTTGCATGGTAATGTAGGCGCAGGAATAGGTGTGGAAATGGGGCTTCGAGACGGCTATGTGAGAGTTTTGAGGATTTTGCCAGACAACCCGGCCTTGAAGGCTGGTATTGAGATTGGCGATATTTTTTATAAGATAGACGGAGAGGAGGTTTATACTTGGTCTACTACTGATATTGCTAAAAAATTAAGGGGGGAAGCAGGGACGGAAGTGGCGGTGACGATGGTACGGGATGGTAAAGAAATCGATTTTAAGATGAAACGTGAAGAAATTAATAATGTTTCGGAATATGTGAACTATGATGGCGATACTGCGTTTATCACAATAACCAGATTTGATAACAATACTGGCACGGAAGTACAAAAGGAAGCGGCAAAATTTAAGGAAAAGGGTATTTCTAAAGTAATTTTGGACCTTCGGGGCAATGGCGGTGGGTATGTCTCGGCGGCGCAGGATTTGCTTTCTTTGTGGCTAGATGGGAAGTTGATCTTAACGCAAAAGTCTTTGCATTTTGGCACTGAAAAAACAAACACATCATCTGGCAAGGCAATATTAAAAGATATGAAGACGGTAGTTTTGGTAAATGGTTCTACTGCCTCGGCTTCGGAAATTACTGCGGCGGCTCTTCAAGAATACGGTAAGGCAACCATTGTGGGGACTAAGACTTATGGCAAGGGTGTAGTACAAAAAATGTATAACCTTTCGGGTGGGGGGATTTTGAAAGTGACGGTAGCGGAATGGTTGACACCGAAAAATAATTCAATTGACGGTGAAGGTGTAACTCCAGATATAGAAGTAGAGAGAACCTATGATGATATCAATAAAATGCGTGACCCGCAATTAGACAAGGCTAAAAGTTTATGAAGATTGTTATAGCAACTCCGGTATATTATCCGATGATTAATGGGGTGGCAATGTTTTCTTATAACCTAGCTTCGGGGTTAGCGGCGCGTGGGCATGAAGTGATGGTTTTGACACCTAGCCAGAATAAATATTGGCATACGGACGAAGTAAATGGGGTGCAGATAGTTTATCTTAGTTCTACGGATATAAAAGTGTATCCAGACCAAATTCATGAAGTACCCAAGAAAAAGCTATTTTACAAAAATGGGTTTAAAGCGTCGCTTATTCCATCTAGACAAATTAAGCGGGCGCTGGATGCGTTTCGGCCGGACGTAGTGCATGTGCAAGGGTCGGATCCGATTGGTATATCAGTAGTAAAATATGCTCGGAAGAATCGGATACCAGTAGTGACAACAGAGCATAATCAGCCAGAAGTGCTAACTCAGTCTTTACGTATGCCTGGGTTGGCAAGAAAGCCAGTGAATAATGCGCTATCTAGGTATTTCGTAAAGAGACAGAGTAAGAGTGACTACGTGACGATGCCAACTAAACTTGCGATTAAGAATTTGCTAGGCGATAAAAAATTAGGCGTGCCAGTAGAGGCGATAAGCAATGGAGTGGATCTTACAGCTTTTAGACCTGGTAGGGTGGATGCGAAGATCTATCAAAAATATGAGATTCCAGATGACGTAAAGATAGTATTATATATAGGTAGGGTGGATCCAGAGAAAAATGTTGGGACAGTAATGAGAGCTTTTGCAGATTTTCTGTACCGTTGCAAAAGTAATAAACTTGACGGATTGTCAAAAACATTGTTTGTGGTGGTGGGGGATGGAGTGGATCGGCCTAGACTAGAGATGGAATCAGAGAAGATGGGGATCTCGGCGTCGGTGAAATTTTTGGGTAGAGCAACTGGGGTAGATTTGGTAGAGCTATATCGAATGGGTAATGTATTTGTAACGGCTTCCGAAATAGAAACTCAGGGTATAGTCTTGATTGAAGCGGCAGCGTGCGGCCTTCCTTTGATAGCGGTGGATGCTGGGGCAGTGGCAGAAATTTGCAAGAATGGGGAGAATGGGTACTTAATTAGGCCGGGGGATGTTGCAGCAATGTCTTCGGCGATAGAACGGATTTTAACAGATTGGAAGCTTAGGAAGCAAATGTCGTCAAGGTCAGTGGAAATTGCCAAAATGCATTCTTTAAGTAATACAATAGACAGATTTTTGGAAATTTATCAAAAAGTGTGTTACAATAAGAGATAGTAGTTGTAGAGGTTGTATGCATTTCAAAACAATTTTCAAGAGTTTCAAAAGTAAAGATATGTTAAAGAGGGTTGGAATAATCCTTGGTATTATCGTGGCCTATAGATTATTGGCACAGATTCCGGTGCCGATGGGTGATGCTTCTACTTTTAAGGAGGCGGTGAGCAATCTTTTAGAGAAGTCGGATTTTTCGAATTTCCTTAACTTGATTTCTGGTGGTGGGCTGGCTTCATTTAGTATTATTCTGGTAGGCCTTTCGCCATATATTACTGGTTCTATCGTGATGCAACTTCTGACTAAAGCGATTCCGAGATTGGAAGAGCTTTCTAATGATGGTGAAGTGGGTCGGCGCAAGATTAATCAGTGGACGAGGATGTTGACAGTGCCTCTAGCTATTGTCCAGTCTATTGCTTATATCTTTATTTTGTATCAATCTACGATTGCGGCCAATATTTCGACAGATTTTGTGCCGACAGTAGGTGATTGGGTTTTGTCTGTTACCGCGATGACTGCAGGTTCGGTGATCTTGATGTGGATGGGCGAATTGATTACCGAGCAGGGGATTGGTAATGGTATTTCTACTTTGATTTTTGCGTCGATTATTTCGCAATTGCCACATACAATGGCGCAACTAGGTTCGGCTTTGTTTGACACATCGGCTGGTTCTTTGCAGTTATTTGGTGGGTTGGAAATTCCGGTAAATCCACAGGTGTTTTGGATTATCTTTGGGTTTGTTATAGCGATGATAGTGGTGATCTATCTGTTAGTGAAATTGAATGAGGCCCAGCGGATAATCACGATTAACTATGCCAAGAGGGTACACGGGAATTCGTCTTATGGTGGTATTAAGTCTATCTTGCCGATTAAGCTGATTGCGGCGGGTGTGGTGCCGGTGATTTTTGCGACTGCCTTCTTGTCTTTGCCGGCGTTGGTGGGGCAAGTGATTACATCTTTTGACGCGGGAAACGAAGTGGGGGCGTGGTTAACTACGATATTCTCGGCGCCTTCGGCATCTAATTTTGCTACAATGTACCCAGATGGTATTACCGGGCAATGGTTTGTTTATCCGATTATGTACTTCTTGTTGGTGTTTATGTTTACGTATTTTTATACTTCAATTATCTTTAATACTAAGGAGATTGCGGATAATTTGCAAAAACAAGGTGGGTTTATCGAGGGAGTGCGTCCGGGCGGTAAAACTGCAGAATATTTGACCAAGGTGGTAAGAAGATTGGATTTGTTTGGGGCGTTGGCACTAGGCCTAATTGCAATGCTCCCATTTGCAACGGATTATGTCTTTATTTTAACAACTGGAGCGCCTTTGGGGCTTTCTATTTCTGGTACTGGGCTTCTGATTGTGGTGACGGTGGCATTAGAGAATCTCAGGTCGGTGGATTCTAGGGCACTAATGATAACATACGACGATTTTCAAAATGACTCTGAAGATTAGTAACGGGCGGACTATAGCCAAATGGGCAGTTGTTGCGATTTTAGCAATTTTGTTTTTGGTATTTTTCCTTAGGGTAGTGATTTTTGAACATAATTATTATGGTGAAAAAGAGGGGAGTGCAAGGGCGATTGCCTTAGAATTTGAAGAAGATCTAGTGGAGGTGCCACCTTCTGATACGGAAGTGGCAGAATACACTGTGGCGGCAGATCGCCCAAGATATTTAACGATAGAACGATTGGATGTTAATAAAGCACGGATATTGCCAATGGGCATTAACGATAAGGGGGAACTTTCTACGCCAAATAATATCTTTGATGTGGGTTGGTATTATAATTCTTCTAAGCCAGGAAAAGGTGGTACGCTCCTGATTGACGGACATAATGGTGGTCCGCATGTACAAGGGGTATTTAAGGCTTTGCCGAGTTTGTCTGAAGGTGACATTATCGTGATCGAACGTGGTGACGGGGCGATTTTTAAATATTCGGTAGTAGAGAATATTTCAGTGCCTTTGTCAGAAGCAAACGATTATATGGCTACCGCAATTAAAACACCGCTTTCTGGGAAAGAATCAGTGACTTTGATTTCTTGTTCTGGTGAATGGTCACAGGCGCAGAGGACTTATCTTTCTAGGCAATTTGTGCGGGCGATATTGGTGGAATAAATACTTGCGCTTTTGAAATTGGTGATATATAAATAAACTTATGTTAAAGGCCGCACATAATCTGAAGAAAACCTCTACTATTATTGTTAGCACCTTATTCTTTTCTCTCCCCTCCACCCTCTTAATGGGGGGGTGCAACCACAAATGAGAATGTAGACTTTAATGTCTCCATCTCCCCATCTCTAAATGTCAGTCTTTCTTCTAGTAATGTAACACTAAACCTCAATCCTAATTCTAAGACCTTTGGTTATCAGGATGTAGATATTAAAGTCAGTACCAACTATGAAGCAGGTTACAGACTCACTATGGCTACAGCAGACAATACCACTAATCTAAAAAGAGATAACACCACTGATGGAGTAAATGCTAGTATAGAAACTCTCCCAGCTTCTACTCCTTCTACTCTAGGTTATGATGAATCTACCTTTGTAGAAAACAAATGGGGTTATAGAATAGCTAACTCTAGCATTAATCCTAGCCTCATTACTACTAACTACTTCCCATTTGCTTCTGGTTCTACCATTCTAGAAAACACTACATCAACTAATGAAGACAAAGCTACAGTATCTTTTGCTTCTAAGATTAACTATAATCTACCAGCAGGAAGCTATGCTACAGAACTTATTATGAATGCTACAGCTAATCCTATAGTCTATGATATTAATTACTATAATGGCTATGATACTACATCAACTGGTATTGTAGCCACTCAAACTAGTACTACTAGTAGTGCTTCTAGCATAATACTTAATCCTACTTATACTTCTGGTACTCCACCAACTAGAAACACTTACACTCTTGCTGGCTGGTGTGTAGATAATACTAACCGTAGTGCAGTATCCGTAAATACTACTACCGAAGCAGTCTTTAATAGCACCAACACCAAAGTTACTGCTTATAACAATCCTGCTACAGTTTGTAATGGCACAATGTACCAAACTGGAGATTACTTACCATTAACTCCTAACGATACTAATAACATCAACTTCTATGCGGTGTGGACACCTACGACTTTTGATCAGGCTTATGCAGCCAATAACAAGAGTAAAGCGACAGAAGCTGGTTTGCAATACTACAAAATGCAGGATATGAATGCTAGTATTTGTGATGCTGTAACGCCAAATCAAAATACCATACTAGTAGACTACAGAAAGAATGTCCCAGATTATGATGGCACTACAACCACTGGCATGCAAAATGGGACAGCTTATCATGTTGGTAAACTAGAAGATGGCAGATGTTGGATGCTAGATAATCTTTATTTAAATCTTAACAACCAAAACGTAGTAAATGACCTTAAAGGTATTGGCGTGACTGGTGCTAACACTAATGCCGCTACAGCCGCTATTAACGCACTTAAAAATGGTGGTGGGACAGATTCTAATGGCTTAGCACATCAGGCGCTGAGTTATACTAACTGGACTACTGCTAATAGCGTTACTCAACCTATGGTAAATCGTAGTGGGGTTTGTGACCCTGATAAAAATTTGTCTTACAGGTGTACGTCGCCATGGCAAAGTAATTCCTATGATATTAATACTGTTATTGATAAATATGATAGTAATAGCGATTTTGTGGCGGATACAACATATAATATTGGTTTAGGTGATTACAAAATAGGAGCTTATTATAATTACTGTGCGACTTCCGCTGGTTCTTATTGCTATACTGGTTCTCACACGGATACAAATAATGTTACTTACGATATTTGTCCGGTTGGTTGGCGATTGCCTAGAAGTGGCACTGTCGCTTACCCGACTTCTGGGTACGATGAATTTCGATACTTCTATGATGTTGTTAAGGGAAATTACCCAACTACTTTTGCTACTTCTACTAGTCCTTATAGTTTCCAGACGATGCTTTCTACGGCATTATCTGGCATGTATGATTCTGGAACTGCATATAGGGTAGGTATTTATAATATTATTATCTCCTCTAGCTATTACGCTAGCAGTAAGATGTATACTGCAGTTACTGCCCCACTTTGGATTGTCACGAATGACACTAGCACTTCTCGTTCTATAGGCCATTCCGTTCGTTGTATTGCCCAAAATTAGCTTAGCTAGCTTAGGTTTTTGGGTGGGGGTTGAAGTTTTGAATGATTTATGTTAGGTTAAATAGCATGAAAAAATATTACAAAGTAATAGTAGAAACTTCTGAAAAAGATAGGCCATATGATTTTGAGATGTCAGCAGCGATTTTAATAGCAGAATATTTCAAAACAGATATTGTATTTTTGAGACCTACACCGCTAAGAAGTCCAGATTTAAAAATAGATGGACAGATTTGGGAGCTTAAAGGACCAATAGGGAATAGTAAAAATACAATTCATAATGTTTTTGTAACCGCTAGGCACCAATCCTATAATATTATAATAGATTTACGGAGATGTAAAATGAATAAAAATAAGGCTTATGCTAGGATCCGGGAAGCTTATAATAAGAGGAGAAGAGAAAAATGCAAGTTAAAAATTATAGATAAAACTGGTAAAATTTTTGACATTTCTGAAATAATTTGATATATTGGTAGTTATTAGGGTGCTAAAGATACTTCATTGTATACAATAGGCCTTCAAAAATAGCCCGTTGGGGCTATTTTTGTTGAAAATGAGGGTTTACTTTTTGAAATAAATGCGTTATAATTAGAAGGTAATTTATGGCTAGTCAAAAGGAAGTGATTAAACTCACGGGCGTTGTCGTTGAGGCATTGCCTAATACCCAGTTTCGGGTTGAACTCGAGAATGGTCATATTATTGTTGCCCATATGAGCGGGAAGATGCGCAAGAATTACATCCGTCTCGTCCCGGGTGACAGAGTCGAAGTGGAGCTGACGCCCTACGATCTTACGAAGGGTAGAATCTCCTTTAGACTCAAAGATTAATATTAATCGCTGTTTTCTCAGAGTTGTGGAGTTGCAGCATAACAGGAAAGGATATTTTGACACTATGAAAGTACGTGCAAGTGTTAAAAAAATTTCCCCTGATGACATTATCGTTCGCCGCAAAGGTGTACTACGTGTTATCAACAAGAAAAAACCTAAGAATAAGCAAAGGCAGGGTTAAGATATATGGCTAGAATAGCTAGTGTCGTAATTCCTTCCGATAAGCAGGTGTGGATTGGCCTCACCTATGTTTATGGGATTGGGAGAACGACTTCTAAGAAAATCCTTGCGGAGGCTAAAATCGAGCCTACCACTCGGGTGAAAGATC
>CAZHGO010000023.1:0-13040 GCA_964532185.1 uncultured Candidatus Saccharibacteria bacterium
AGCTAAATGTGAAGCTACTACACCTAACCAATTTACTACTATGACGGATAGTAGAAATCTGGATGATATCAACAAAACCTACACAATCATCAAACTAATGGATGGTAACTGCTGGATGGCAGATAACCTAGACTTAAATCTAAATAATGCTTCTGTACGTACTGCTCTTAAAGGCACTGATGAAACTGGTGCCAACACTAATGCTCCTAAAGCTGCTCTAAATGCTTTAAGAAGCGGTGGCGGTAGTGATTCTAATGGCTATGCTCAAGCACAATGGGCGAATGGAGCGGCGGATTGGACGACGACTAATTCACTTATTTACGGCTTAGTGAACAGAAATGGTAGGTGTGATCCTGCTAAAAATAGTAGCTATCAATGTCTTAGTCCATACCAAGGTACTGCTGGTAGTACGACAGATGGGAATTATACTTATGATACTGTGATAGATAACTATGGCACTGCTCCAGCCTCTGGCTCTTCTGGTGTAGCCACCATAGTATATGATTTTGGTCCTGGCGGCTATAGAATCGGTACATATTACAATTATTGCGCAGCCTCCGCAGGTTCTTATTGTTATTCTAGCAGTTATGCTGGCAACGCCAATGCTACTTCTGATATTTGCCCCAAGGGTTGGAAAATACCTTCTGGACAAAATGAAACAATACTAGGTTCTTATGCATATCTACGAAAAAGAATAGGTGACACTATTACTACAACACCAAATTCTGCTACAAACTTATTAAGCGTCCAAACTATGCTTTCTAATCCAGTATCCGGGAGTTATAATAGCGGCACCGCATATTCACAGGGTGCACAAGGAAATTTTTGGTCTTCTACATACAATAGGGCTGACGTCATGTACGTCTTGTATATTGGCGGTACTATAGTCTCTCCTAGTTATGCATTTCATCGCTACACCGGTGCATCCATCCGCTGCATTGCGCAAAATTATTAGTTAATGTTTAATTATTAGTTCCCAATTATTAACTCATCAAGATTCCTGTGCGAATGCAGAACATCTACTACATAAACTACTTTCTTGCCTTCATCCACTCTATAAAAAATTAAATATTGGCGGATTTTTGCAACATGATATTTATAATTGGTTTTGCCTTCATATATTTTGTGCATATTTGGCATATGCTCCAGCTTTTTAATTTCTTTATAAATACCCATAGTATGCATAAAAGCAGCAGATTCGTTATCTAGATTTTTTGAAATAAAATTATGATTAGCGAGAATGCTGCATTTAGCGGTATTAGAAATTACTACTTTATACTTTTGCATGCCGGTCACCTAATATCTCACGGAAAACATCGTCCACCGGTTGATATTTTCCGCATTTAATTTCATTTTCGGCAACTTTCAAATGGGCATCAAGTTCTTTTTGGGTTAACGAATCAAAATCCAACATCCCCCCATCTCTGCGGGCCATTTTGAAAGGCAAACCTTCATGCGCAATAATTTGATGATAAAAAATATTAATTGCACCAGAGGGAGAAATACCAAAATCATCTAAAATCGCTTCAGCTTGAGTCCTGATATCTTTATCCAAACGTACATGTAAATCGCTATAAGTTTTCGTTACCATAATTATCCTTCCATACATAATTATAGCACAAAATCGCCAAAAAATGCAAAAAGGTCTAAAAGTTAAATTTGCCAAACTTTTGCAAAATTAGCACTTGTATTTTAAATTTTCGTGCTATAATAAACTTATGTTAAAGGTCACACATAATCTAAAGAAATCCTTTGCTATTATTGTTAGCGCCTTATTCTTCTCTCTCCCATCCACCCTCTTAATGGGGGGGGGGTGCAACCGCAACTAATGATATAAACTATGTAGTCAATATCGCACCCAGTCTTAATGTCCAGTTATCTAGCAATAGTGTAACGCTAAATCTAAATCCTAATTCTAAAACCTTTGGTTATCAGGATGTAGATATCACAGTCAGTACCAACTATGAAGCAGGTTACAGACTCACTATGGCTACAGCAGACAATACCACTAATCTAAAAAGAGATAACACCACTGATGGAGTAAATGCTAGTATAGAAACTCTCCCAGCTTCTACTCCTTCTACTCTAGGTTATGATGAATCTACCTTTGTAGAAAACAAATGGGGTTATAGAATAGCTAACTCTAGCATTAATCCTAGCCTCATTACTACTAACTACTTCCCATTTGCTTCTGGTTCTACCATTCTAGAAAACACTACATCAACTAATGAAGACAAAGCTACAGTATCTTTTGCTTCTAAGATTAACTATAATCTACCAGCAGGAAGCTATGCTACAGAACTTATTATGAATGCTACAGCTAATCCTATAGTCTATGATATTAATTACTATAATGGCTATGATAATACTACTGCTATAGCTACTCAAACTAGCACTACTTCTGCTCTTTCTGAAGTTATACTAAATCCCACCTATACTTCTGGTAATCCACCAACTAGAAACACTTACACTCTTGCTGGTTGGTGTGTAGATAATACTAACCGTAGTGCAGTATCCGTAAATACTACTACCGAAGCAGTCTTTAATAGCACCAACACCAAAGTTACTGCTTATAATAATCCTGCTACAGTTTGTAATGGTACTATATATCAAACTGGTAGCACTATGCCGCTACAGGCATATGATACCAACAACATTAATCTTTATGCGGTGTGGACGCCTACTACGTTTGATCAGGCTTATGCAGCAAATAGCAAAACTAAAACTGATGGCTATTATGTAATGCAAGACATGACAGCTGATATTTGTGCTGCAGTAACTAATAACCAATATACTACATTACTTGATAACAGAGTTCCTGCTAATGACACTACTGGTAGCTCTAGAACTTACACCATTGGCAAACTAGAAGATGGTAGGTGTTGGATGGCGGATAATCTAAACTTCGATGCCTACACCTACAAATCTATCATTTCTGCTGATAATACTCATATTACTGGTACTGTAGGTGCTACCGCTCTTGCCAAATTCAATGGCACGGATACTTCTTACAGTACTACAGATAGATATGCTACGTCTTCTATCAATGGGAACAGTGCTTACGTTACTGGTGGGAATTGGCTGAATTCTCATAGCTATTCGGACCCATTAATAAATAGAGGTGGAAATTGCAATGCGAGCATTAATTCTAAAGCTCAATGCCTTTCACCGTATCAAGAGAGTCCATACTCTTACAACACTATAATAGATAAATATGGTATTCCAACGACAGATTCTTCTGGTACTGCCGATATTATATATAACTTTGGACTTGGGAACTACAAAATTGGTACTTACTATAACTATTGTGCAGCATCACTTGGTTCATATTGTTATGGTAATGGTACCAGTAGTGGTACTTCGTCTGGTAATGCGATAGAAGCAGATATATGTCCGATTAATTGGCATCTGCCTACTGGCGATTCTGATGGAGATATTCAAATTCTACTAGATATTTTACATATTAATTATCCAAATAGTTATATGATTATTACTAGTCCGTATAGCGTACAAACAATGCTTTCTTTAGCACTTTCTGGGCGTTACTACGATAGTACTGCATTTAGACAAGGCGCATATGGTCGATTCTGGTTGTCTACTTACAACAGTAATATTCTTATGGGTGTTATAGCTGTAGATGGTGCACAAGTCAATCGTCATAACGATCCGCGTTATCCTGGCAAATCAGTCCGCTGCATCGCCCAAAATTAGAAATTACTTAAACAGCGCCGCTACTGTAGCCTCGATAAACTTATCTGGATTATAGAGATTAAGTGCTAAGATTTTACAAGCTAATTCCCCGCTCCAAATTGTCAGTGGTGAGTATTCCGTTTGGATTAAAGCCACCACCGCTACCTTGCCATTTTTGGCAATCAACATTTGTCCGTCATGAAAAGTTACTACTTGCACCGGATAGCTTAAAGTGAACTTATGAAAAGATTCTGCCACTTGCACCAAAGATTGCGATGGCTGTAAAATCTTAGGATATAATACCGACTTAAAAATCTTTTGCCACTGAGCAATTGAGCCATAAATTATTAAATTCTCTCGCATCAAGATTTTGTCCATTCCCTCATCCGCCACCAGATCTATCGCATCACGAGTGAGAAGTAGCGGCTTTTTAGACCCACATATAGCTTTGCCAAAAATCTTGGCAGTAATCGCATTTTTGGACAAATCGCCAATAACGAGAGAAAAATCTACATTGTCTATCGCCACTTTAATTTCATCTGCTTGGGAAAAAGAGCCAGTATCGGTAGTTTTAAGAAATACCAAATTATCAAGTGGTGGCAATTTTGGTTTTAACACATCCGGAAGCACTACCTTCACTTCCTTTAGTGGAAAATTACTTGCTAAAAATTCTGCAGTTTTCATCGGAATTTTGAAATTTTGCCCATTTCCGCCAATCATTGCCGCCACGCCTTTTTTCTGTTCGGACGGGATATTCCAAAACAAATCTTTGTATGGGTTTTTGGTGATTTTCTCTAGGTATTCCATTACTCCTCCTTTAAATTTAGTTCTATTGAAATCGGACAATGGTCCGAGCCAAATACATTTTCATAAATTTCCGCCGACTTTAATCTCGGTTTCAAACTATCAGAAACAAAGAAATAATCTATCCGCCAGCCAATCCCCCGCGCCCTAGCGTTCGCTCGCCAAGTCCACCAAGTGTAGCGACTAGTCTCATCCGGATGCAAAAAACGAAAAGTGTCTACAAAACCAGCAGAAATTAAATTAGAAATCCCCTGCCGCTCTTCTTTGGTAAAGCCAGCATTTCCTTCGTTATCTTTGGGCCTCGCCAAATCAATCTCTGTGTGTGCCGCATTGAAATCTCCACACACTACCACTGGTTTATTTTTTTCTAAATCTTTCAAGAACTTCAAAAAAGCCGGGTCCCACAAATTTTCACGGAGTTTCAACCGCGTCAATTCGTGCTTGCTATTAGGCGTATAGACATTTACTAAATAAAAATCTGGAAATTCGGCAGTCAAAACTCGTCCTTCATCTAGCGCACTGCCGTGTTGGTCTTCTTCCCAGTCATAACCGATATTAATGTCATCAAAAAATCCATAAAAAACTTTAAGTGGCTTGATTTTCGTAAAAATCGCCGTGCCTGAATACCCTGCTCGCTTCGCCGAATTCCAAAGTTCTTCATATTCGGGTAAATCCACCTCGGCTTGACCCTGTTTGGCTTTGGTTTCCTGCAAACACAAAATATCCGGCCGGTATTCCGAGACAAAATCTTGCAAAGCCCCTTTGCGAAGTACTGCTCTCAGTCCATTCACATTCCAAGAAAAAATCTTCAAATCCGCCATACTCTAATACTTCCCTCTCTCAATATCACGCTTTTTAATAGTCTCGCGCTTGTCATATTTTTTCTTGCCTTTACCTACTGCGATTACCAATTTAATATGTCTTTCTCCGCCTAGCAATTTTACCGGCACAATCGTAGAACCATCCACTTTGGCTCGCTCTAAACTAGCAATTTGTTTTTTTGTAGCTAGCAGTCGGATATTAGTAGTTTGCTCTGCGCCCAAAGTTAAACCATATAGCCACAATTCCCCATTTCTAATCGTCACATAAGAACCTTTGAGCTGTACATGATGATCACGAATTAGTCGCACCTGTGGCCCAGAAAGTTCCATACCACATACCAGTTCCTCGCCGAGCTGATAATCATAATGCGCCCGTCTATTCACTGTTACGGAATTAGACACCTTTTCCTTCTTCATACCCTAATTATACCACCAAGCATACGCTATATCTAGCGCGCTATATCTAGCGTTAAACTATTTTTACTGCAGTTTTGCCAAGTAAAGCTTCTAGACTGTCTAAAAGTTCTGGGTCCGAGTCTATTTTGAAGGGCATTTTAAGAGCTTTCTTTTCTCCATTCTCAATCACTACCAGAATCACTTCCGAAAAACCGGTGTATTTTTCGGCCAATTTCCTAATTTTAGTTAAAGTATCCACATCCTCCAAATTATTAATTAAAAGGAATAATTTTTGTTTGCGTGGGTCTTTGGGCAGTGATTTTAAGACTTTTGGTGCTTCAATATGCTCGGAACCAGAAGATTTTTTGCGCCACTTTTGCCACGGTTCTTCGCTAGAGGTTTTGTCGGTCCATGGCATCGCAATTCTAGTGCCAGTAGATTTATAATTTTCCAAAACTTCATCCGAAATTATTTCTACTATCTCCGCTTTAATTTTGGCATCGGGGCTCATGGCCCCATTTCTGTCTTTTGCGTCAATCTGGCCCTGTACCCTTATTACATTGTCCATCTCTAGCTTTGCCCCACAAGTTGCAAACACTCTCGGAAACACAATTACTTCTACATCTCTAGTTTTGTCTTCAATTTTTACAAAAGCCATTTTGTCGCCTTTGCTGGTGAGAATTGTACGCACATTGGTAATAATTCCACCTACAACTGCAGTTTTGTCTTGATTTTCTGGACACACCACTCCCATTGGGTGACATTGCTCATCAAAATAAGTATCGTATTTGTCCAAAGGATGCGCCGAAAGATAAAGTCCCATCAATTCTCTCTCCCACAGCAGTTGCTCTTTTTCTGAATTTTGGGCGGGGGCTGGCTGTATTTTTGGCCTCATGACTTCACCCGCCTGCCCCATCATGCTAAAGAGATCCACTTGCCCGGTCTTAGCGTCTTTTTGTACCTTAGAACCATAAGCCTGAATTGTCTCCAGATTAAATAGAAGATCTGAGCGAGAGATACCAAAACTATCAAATGCCCCAGTTTTGATGGCGGCTTCCCAAGATTTTTTATTAAATTTGGTCGAATCTACACGTTTTGCAAAATCATAAATATCTTTAAAAGGTCCATTTTTGTCTCTTTCAGGTATAACTATCTCTTCAATTAGAGCTTTCCCTACGTTCTTTACACCAGAAAGTCCAAATCTAATAGTCTTTTTGCCGCCCACAATACCAAAATCGCCATAACTTTGGTTAATATCTGGCCCCAAAACTTTCAGCCCCATTCTCTGGCATTCCGAAATTTCCGGTGCTAATTTTTCTGTCCATCTCATATCTGCGGTCATCAAAGCTGCCATAAACGCATCCGGATAGTGCGCTTTTAAGTATGCTGTCCAATACGCTACCAGAGCATAACACGCAGCGTGAGACTTATTAAAACAGTAATTCGCAAATTCCAAGAGTTGCCCCCAAAACTCCTCAGCGATTTCCTTTGTGGCGCCACCGACTTCTACTGCACCCTTGATAAATTCCGGTTTCACCTTGTTCATCAAATCAATTTTTTTCTTCCCCACTGCCTTTCTAAGAGTATCCGCCTGCCCACCAGTAAAGCCACACCATTCCTTGGAAATCTGCATGAACTGCTCTTGGTAGATCATAATTCCATAGGTGCTTTTAAGAGAATTTTCTAGCCCCGGATGAAGATAGGTAATCGGCTCTTTCCCATGTTTTCTGCGAATAAATGAATCAATAAATTGCATTGGCCCCGGGCGATATAACGCCACCATAGCGATAATATCCTCAAAAGACGATGCCTTCAAATCCTTAAGGTATCGTTTCATTCCGGCAGATTCTAGCTGAAATACGCCGGTGGTTTCTGCTCGTTGAAATAGCTTGTAAGTTTCTGGGTCGTCCAAAGGTAAAGTTGCCATATCGATATCGTTATTATAAACTTTTCGGATCATCCTGAGTGCGTTATTGATCACGGATAAGTTAGAAAGCCCCAAAAAGTCCATTTTGAGAAGACCTAGTTCTTCTACTTGCGTCATCGGAAATTGCGCTGCAATCGGCCCTTTGGCAGAAACTTCCAAAGGCAAAAACTTCACCAAATCATCTGGCGCAATAATCACACCACACGCATGCACACCATGATTTCTGATGGTCCCTTCTAGTCTAGAGGCATAATCAATTACAACTTTTGAAGTAGGGTTAGGCTCATATGCTTGCTTTAATTCTGGCACTTCCTTAATGGCGTCGCTAAGATGTACATGGTGCCCTTGCACTGGGTCTGGTACCATTTTTGCCAGCCTATCAGCTTCCGCATAAGGCACCTCCAGAACTCTCGCTACGTCTCGCACTGCGTTTTTGGCCATCATTTTGCCAAAAGTAGCAATATTTGACACCCTTGCTTCACCATATTTTTGAGTACAATATTCAATCACTTCATCGCGCCTAGTATCCTGAATATCCGTATCAATATCGGGCATACTAATTCTGTCTGGGTTCAAAAATCTCTCAAAGAGAAGGTCATATTTTAGCGGGTCCAAATCTGTGATTCTCAAAGCATACGCCAAGATCGAGCCGGCCGCCGAGCCTCTCCCTGGCCCATATACAATTCTTTGTGATTTGCCCCAGTTAATGAAATCTTGTACAATCAAAAAATACCCATTATAGCCCATTTTATCTACTACCGAAAGTTCATAGTCGATTCTTGGCAAAATTTGGTGAAGCTCGTCACGGTCTTTATCGATTTCCTCTAGAATTTTCCGGCAGTCTGGCACCGACAAATCACCCACTTCCTCCAATTTCTTGCCAGCATAACGGTAAACCAACCCCTGAAAAACTAATTTATCTAGATAAGATTTCTCGTCTTCACCATCTGGTACGGGGAATTTCGGAATCAAAATTCGCCCAAGTTGCAAATCTACATTGCATCTTTCGGCAATTTTTCGCGTATTTAGCACCGCTTCTGGGCAAGTATCTTGCCAATGCTCAATAATTTCTTCTGCCGGGATTACATGTAGGTCATAATCTTTTAAAGTCATCCGGTTTTTATCGGAAAGATTAGAGGCGGTCCCTACACAGAGTAACACCTCGTGGGCATCTTGATCCTCATGGTTTAGATAGTGAGCATCGCAAGTCACCACTAGCGGAATCCCTAGTTCCTTAGCATGCTTCATATGCCAATCGTTGACCTTTTTTTGCTCCAAAGAGTGGGTGGTAGATTTGGGGTGCCCATGGTCTTGCATCTCTAGATAAAATCTATCGCCATAGACTTTTTTGTACCAATCAATTAATTTTAGAGCTCTTTTGTCATCGTCCGCCCGTATCGCTTCTGAAATTTCCGAGCCCATACAGCCAGATAGGCAGATTACCCCATCACTGTATTTTTCTAGCATTTCGTGGTCGGTTCTGGGCTTGTAATATTTACCGTTGATTTCTGCATCGCTCATAATCCGGCAAAGATTTTCAAACCCCTGATTATTCATTGCAATCAAAGTTATATGGAAGCGTCTTTTGTCATGCGCTGGGTCCCTATCAGTGCGTTTTCTTGCCGCCACATAAGCTTCCAGGCCTAGGAGTGGTTTAATTCCAGCATTATTGCAGCACTCATATAGCTCTACTAACCCACTCATGGTGCCATGGTCAGTTACTGCCACCGCCTCCATACCGTCGTTCTTAACAAAATCCACCAGTTCGGGTATTTTGGTTAGCCCATCAAGAAGCGAATAGTGTGTATGGTTATGCAAATGCACAAAATCACTTCTTTTTAGCTCCATACTTCTACCTCCTTTTTAGGAATCTCTATGTTATTCCTACAATTATTTCTTCTTGGTGGTCTTCTTTTCAGACTTCTCGGACTTTTCTGCCTTATCGGCTTCTTTCTCAGCCAATTTAGCGGCTTTTTCTAATGCCTTTTCTTCTTTTTCGTTCTCTTCTTCTACTTCTTTAGCTTTTTTAGAAATAAAATGTCCCGCTATTGCACCTGCAACTGCACCAAGTGCGGCCCCTAGCAAGAACTTGCCCTTACCATTACTTTTCTTCTCCTCAGTTTCTTTTGTACATTTTTTTTCTGCCATTTTACTTTTCCTCCTTTTTAGTAGTTTTCTTTTCTTTTAATTTTGGCTCGACATATTTATCTACAAATGTTTGCACTACTCCGCCAATAGAGGTCATTCCGCGTACATTCGACACGACGCCATTGGCATTTTCGGCGATATCTTGGCTTTTGATTACAACTCGTTTGGCTTCGTCGGCTACTCCAAGTAATTTTACCATCAAGACGATGCCGATTATCAAGAAAATAAATAGCGTCAACGACAAAATCACTACCAATATCCATTCCGCTACATTCATTTGTTTTCCTCCTTTTTATAATTATAGCATATCTCGCAAACTTCATCAGCGTATTCTGCATTGTCCAGCACATATTTTAGTAAAGTCATAAAATAATTTTTTGGATCTCCTGTAGTCATCCATTTACCACTACTTTTTGCCACTAGCACATCGCCGCGCTCAGCGAGTTTAGTAATGGCATCTACCGTCCAGAGTTCGCCATCCAGGCCCGTGTTAGAGGGCACTAAATATTCAAAAACTTCTGGCGTGAGTAAATAACGACCATAACTTGCCAGATTGCTTGGCGACAAATCCTTGCTTTTAGGCTTTTCTACAATATGAGAAAGCGTGCCATTGTCTTTGAGTGCCACCATTCCGTATTTTTCCCACACTTCTTCTGGCATTTCTTGCGCCGCGATTACGGCTTTGGCGTCTTCATTTCCGGTATAAGTTTCGATCAAAGTTTTTACATCAGAATTTCCAAAGATTAAATCATCGCTGTATAAAACCACAAAAGCATCTTCATTTTCTACAAAACTCTTGGCGGACACAATTGGCGAACCGTTGCCATAAGGAAGTGCTGCATCTTGTTCAATCACAGTAATTTTTGGAAAATTCAAAACTTCTTCCACCGGCTCAAACCGCTCCGATTTGCCCTGTTTTTCTAGTAAATCGCGCACATTCTCAGCTTTGTCGTGGAAATAATTATCATAAATATCTTTTGCCATCGTGTTTGGTGTGGCTACAATGATAATCTCCTCAATCCCTGCCTCCATACATTCTTCCACGCAAAGTTGCATTGCTGGCTTTGCCCCAATCGGTACCATGGCTTTGGGGATAGTCTTAGTAATCGGTAAATATCTACTTGCAAATCCCGCGTCAGTAATAATTGCTTTTCTAACAGTTTTCATAGACTTAATTATAGCATATTTTAGATGAAAAAAGCCCAGAATCTAGCTTCTGGGCTAAGGTTGTTAGGTCATTTGTCTAATTCTACAGTTAAGAATTTTTCGGCAGCAAACAATCTAAAATGATATATTCTTTCATTTGTTCTGCCTTCACCTACGTAAATAGGTATAATCAATTTTTCCTCAATTCCCTTCGTGTCTTTGAAGCTCTCCGCTACCTCTTCGTTTACAGCGTAATAAGTACCCTTCAAAGGTGCCTTAAGAAACTCTTCTTTGCGAGCTCCTTCTGACTTCAGCTCGACCAAACTCCCTAACGTATTATAAACCCAGATATTTTCATCCGTAAGGTTTATAATTTTTCTAACCACTAATGTGCCGCGGTCTTCCATACTCCTTGGCATACATCCCATTGATGTCATAACCTCACCTCCCTACAAGTATTTTCAGTACCTCTTATAATTATATCACACTTAAGCTAAAAAGTCAACATCTCCGTAGTTACTTTTTTCTCTTGGTGGTCTTCTTCTTTTTGCCTTTGAGAGACTGGCTTCTCGCTACGGTATCTTCGATGTCCTGTGAACGGTTATGTACGCCATAGATTAAGCTGGTTACGCCTACAATCAGCATATAAGCACCAAAGAATCGCACAAAGGTCATTACTTCAAACTCACCAGCATTCAAAATCACTATACCCATAATACATCCTAGCACTCCAGCGAGTACCCGGATAAAGCGGTCGGTTGGGTCCACTGTAGAAAGAAAGCCATGGAATACATCGATTAGACCAGACACAATAGTATAAACCGCGATAATTATTAGGCTCGCCACCAGGCTATCTTTGGCAAAAAATAGTAGTGCCAAAGCTGCGGCAATGTCTACCAAAGCATCTATCACCGAGTTAATCCAGCCATGTTTTTTGACCGAGGCATAAAGCGCACTCACCGAATCTGCAATCCCCATCAGTAGTAAGAAAATAGCAATCACCGAAATCACTATTTCATAATCATTCATAATGCCAAATAGCGCCAAAAACCCAAAGACTGTCGCCATTAAACCTCGAATTATAAATACAAACCAATGTTTGTCGATGTATCTTCTATTGATATGTGCCATAAAATAATACCTTTTTAAATGCTTATGTTTATATTATATCACACTTTTTATGTAAATCTAAGACCAGATTAATTATTGATACAGCGGAGATAAAGTCCACTTAAACGTCGAAAGTCACTACGTATAGCTAAATTATCAGTATCGGAACGATAACGATAGAGTATACGATGTGTATCATCTTTCGTGGTCGCAGTCCACCAGAATCCATATTAATCATCAGTATTTTTACCACCCGTGTAACGCCCACCTACAATTGAATTGAAAATCGATACATAGGTAGATGTGCCATCATTAATATATAACGCTTCTGAATAAGTTGGTAATCTCCAGCCAGCTGGGCAAATATCTTTTGTAGCGTCAGTAGTATTTGAATCGCCCGTAATAGTTCCAGCAGTAGCTGCGGTATAATTATGCCAAGCTCCGTATGTAGTAGAACATTTCATTCTAGGAGTAGTATAGCTATCGCAGTCGCTCGTACTACTAGTAGTACAATCTGTAGTGTTATCGGTTTTATCTAGGCTATATACGGTGGTTGCGTATAAATTCCAAGTGGAAGGAACCATTAGTTATTGTCAGAAAAAGGCCTAAAACTAATACTATATATAATACATAGTAGTTATTTGTTAGATTTTTTAGAGTTCGTATGACTTTCATGCATCTTTACCTCACTTAGTATAAGGTGATGCCAACTAAAAACGGCACCACAAGGTGCTATAGTTGCATATCTCATTAAGCATTGCCCAAAGAAACATGTGACTTCCTTATGATGCCGTTCTTATGTTTCTTCAAACTTGCCAAATAATAAAATTTGGCCGCCTTTTTAATGAAATATGTAACTATAGCATCTTCATTATATCACAACCACAACAAAAATAATGTTGTAATATTTACAGCACTTTGATATTTTAAAATTGATAACTATAAAATTTCTTTAATTTTTTCAATCTCATCTCTAAAGGCGGCAGCTTTTTCGAATT
>CAZHGO010000024.1:0-12870 GCA_964532185.1 uncultured Candidatus Saccharibacteria bacterium
GTAAACTTGCTTATTCGGATTTTGGGAATAAGTATGTAAGAAGCACTTTCTCAGACTATCACCAACTGAATCTGAATTGGCAGAGCCAAAAGGTTCAGGAATACTTCAGGGAAGTTTTCCAGCATCTTAAGGATATCGGAGTCGACTTTGTAAGAGTTGACTGCGGCATGATGCTACTTGAGGATGTATCGAAGGCTAATCCGGCTAACCCGATGGCCTGCATGAATCCAGTGGCTTCGATCGAGGTCATCCGCAAAGTATCTGGTGGAATGCAGCTTTTCTTCGAGTGGTTTGATCCTTCAACTGCTTCACTCTTTGACGATATACCGGAGTGCTACGCTCTGGACTGTTCATATGTGATGAGCGAAGTTCAGAATTTGGATTGGAACCATAGGAAGTTAATCCCGTTGGTTGGCGGACATGACCAGATGACGCTCGCCGACAGAGGCATTGATTTCGAAGAGGCCATGAAAAAGATGGGAACGTCTGAGTATGGTTTTCTCGATATTCAGACCTTGATTGGTTGGAAAACGGAGCCAGAAATTTTACCGGACGATGAGAAGTTTGACGCTTCTCTGGATAATCCGAATCAGCGTTACCGGGCCAGAAGGCCGATTGGGCCAATTCTGGAGAAGTTTCTTCATTAAGTACCTTAAAAGACTCGCAAGAAATTGTGGGTCTTTTTTTGTTTAATATGGATGTTTCTCCATTTTGGTTTTGGTAGCCGTACTTTAATAGAGAACGGTATATATGGAGTTATTAGTTGGTTTAAAAATACAAGATTCCTATCTTTAAATTCATAACCAACCTGTATATCTGTTATTATAGATATAATTATACCATATTTTGCTATAATATAGGATATGGATGTAGTCAATGCGGTTTTAGCGGAGGTAGAAAACCTTTATGGCCGTCCTACCGATATAATAGGTTTTGCTTCAGAAAGAAGGAATATTGCAGATGCTCTTTTACCTATAGTAGGTCAAAAAGAGATATGTTTTTTTGACGAAAAATTGAAATCAGATTTAACTTTTCATTACCTTGATTTTGCTGATATGCTAGAAAAAACTGAAATCATGATTTTTACCATCGAATTACCAAATGAATATTATAATCAGCTAAATAAACTAAATAAGGAAGTAAAAATTTTTATTCCAAAAAGCTTAGTGAGAACGATTACAATTCTAGAAGAAAGGCAGTTTGGTAATAACTTAGTCTTACTCTAACAAAAAAGAAAGCCCCGAACCTGTGCATATCCATCACTGCCTGGCGGACTTTCGATGTCTTTATTATATTATACTTATCTGAAAATTTCAACTATATTTTTCTGCTTATCTATTAAGAGTAGTCGTTTGATTTGTTTATTTTTCTTGATTTCAGCGGTAAGATGACTTTTTATCTTTGAAATGTGGATTTTCGAGAATCGTGCGTCAATGATGATATATTGAGATTGCTTGATAGCTCGGCTTATAGTATGTTGCAGATTACGCTTTCCGCTACCCGTAGGTGCTTTTAGCTCCCATTCAATACGATTAATCAATAAATCGGGAGTTCTGCAATTATTTCTCGGAATGAATTTTACATCTGCCTTAAAATAATCTAACAGAATATATGCGGCTGACATCTCTTTTTTGTCTGGTTTTGGAAAAACATCTCTTGGAATGATAACTGAATAATTCGGTTTTTGCATAAAACAATTATAATTCCTTTGGTTTGGAAAGAAAAATGTCTATGTTTTTCCATTTTGGTTTTGGTAGATGTGCTTTAACGGAGAACGGTATATATGTAGTTGTATGTTGGTTTAAAAATTCAAGATTCCGGTTTTTTGAGTTCAAAACTGACTAGTCTATTTGTAGTTCTGCTTATGATATAATATGTTCATGAACGAATATAAAAGTGAGAATTTTCGTTTATATTATGCCATACTTGGTGTTTTGGCAGTTTTGATAGTTGTTCTTGGTGTGGCAAATGTTTATTTATTATTAAAACCGCGAGATAATTCTGGCAATAAGATTGATGATGAAATTATTGTTTTAGATGACGGCAATAGTATACAAGATAAAAAAGACTACATGGATCTTACGAAGGGAGAGGCGTTGATGGCGCTTGTGGAGATGCAAGAACCAGACTATATACCGAGTGGATATATTAGTGAGGCTGTTATTCCTCCAAATAAATGTGAGCCTATGAATGGGCTGCTTTATTCTTATGAAAAGGATGACGAGATAAAAAGAATATATGAGAATGATTTGTTTACTGCTATGGGGACATTTCAAAAGGCTGAGTTCGTTCAAGATTATTATGCTGTAGTCTTTTCTGTTCCGTTTGATTATGGCACAGATTGGACTGAGAGTGGAGTTGCTTCAGGGTGTATGAGGATGTTTTCTTTCAATAAGAAGAAATATGATTATTCGGAAGAAAGTCATTCATTGGGTACTTTTGTTGATACTTCTACAGATTTTATAAAAGTTGCATTGCCGGTTCTTGCTACTTCTAGCGGCGAGGTTGCTCGCCTTGATACAATATATAGTTATGACTTTGAGGAAGAGGGGAATAATATTACTTTGAATATACATTCAATTGGTTTAGGCTATGATACTGACTATAGCGATTTGGGGGCATATGAACAACAAAAGAATTCTGGCGCTTTGTCTCAAACTTTACAGTTTCGCACCCAAAAATATCGATATGATGCTTCAACGAAGCAGGCCGATTGGGTGCGTGATTGTGATGGGTGTGTATTCGGTATAAAAGTTGATAGAGAGATTCCATTGGACGACAGTGGAGGGTGGCTTATTGCTGAATGATGTTGAATAGTTTAAGGTTTTTGGTCTTTATTCTTAATTATATGATAAAGATATATTGTAATGGAAAGGAATGTATAATCAAAATATGAAAAATAAAAACTATGATAAAAATCAAAAAAATCGCATCGGTGTAATAGTTGGTTTGATTTTTTGTGTAATATTGGTGATTTGTGGTGTTGCTTTGGAGATTGTGATGGTTCGTGATGAGTTGTTGCGTGCGATGGGTAAAATTTCCGGCTGGGATGGCGGTGGTTTTGTCATGATACTTGGGCTGATTCCAATGTTGATAGTGGCTTCCGTCGTTAGTAGCTCTTGTAGGGAGAAGGCTACAGGGTTGGTTAAAACTATTTTTAATTGTTTGAGGCCGGCCGTTATTTGGATTGGCACTTTATTGGTAGTGCCAATGATAGAAATTATGATAATATCGTTGTTGGTAGGAAATTAAATCTAAAATAAGTTAGTCTAAAGATAGAGAATTTAGATTGTTGGATTTATAATTATTTATGTCTGTTATTGTGAATATAATATAAGCATATTTGGTATAATAAAATTATGGGTAATCGGGCGAAATTTAATGTATTTTTGTTTATTTCGACATTTGCAAAAGCATTGATTGATGCCTTTATCTCATTATTTTTATTCAAGAGCGGTTTTTCAATTGATTCGATATTGCTGTTTTATCTATTAGAAAATATATTTGCCTTGTTTGCTTCGTACCTTTTTGTAAAAATCGGTGAAAGATTTAATTATTCTGTTGTGATGTGTATCGGCATAGTTTCTTTTACTGTGCTGCAATTTGCTTTAAACTGCATAGTTTGTAGTAATCTGTTTATAGTAATAGCGGCGCTTTTGTATTCTTTTTATAGGCGAGGATATTGGGTAGCGAGAAGATATTATGTAACTGAAGTGGTGCCACAGAGAAACTCATCAGGGCCATTCAGCATCATGATGGTCGTATCAGAAATTGCATCGATTTTGGCGGGGCTTTTGGGAAGTTCTTTATTGGATGGGCTCAATGTACTTATTTTGACCATAATATCTTCCGTTTTGTTATTCATAAGTATAATTCCGTTGTTGGGGATTAAGGATAAGACAAAGGGAACAAAAATTGAACTGATTAAAAATTTGAAAAAATATGATAAGAGAAATTGTTTGGCTTTTTCATTGTATGAAATAAATAATTTGTTGGCATTTATTTTTCCCATTTTTATCGCCATATATATTAAGGATACGTATATGATGGCTGGAGCTGTAAATGCTGTTGGTGGCTTGGCTATAATTGTGTTTATTTTGGTTTATGGAAAAATTCTTAAGAAGAGAAATTATTTTGTAGCTGCTTCAACCCTTTTTATTTTAATTTGTTTTGCCAAATTGTTGGCTTCGGATTATCTTATATTAATATTGTGTTTTGCGGAAGGTTTTGTTAAAAAAATGCAGGAGCAATCGGTCGGTAAGATTTATTTTGAAAATAGGAATGGCATGGATTTAGCGCATTATAATTTGATATATCAAATACTTGAGGCGTTGGCCAGAATAATCGTGGTTATTCCGCTAATGTTTATGAATGATGTAAGAATGATGATAATGTTTGTCTTGGTTGCAATAAGTGTAGAATTGATGATTTATGCTTGTCTGAAAAAGAATCGGAGATTGAGTTGACAGGATTGGTCTAGGAGCGTAGATGATATATACAAATAAATGTATTATAATGGTTTTGTAAATAAAATTAAGGTACGAGAGTTAACGAAATGAGTGAATTGGTTGCACAGGCGGTTGGAGTTGTAGCATACATTATTTTGATGTGCAGTTATCAGATGAGGAAGAAGCCTCAGATACTGTTCATGCAGGTTATTTCTTCTATTGCTTTTGCGGTTCATTTTTATTTGCTGGGTGGCATGAGCGCTGTATTGTGTAATACCATAAGTGTTTTTGTGTTGGTTTTGATATTTTATTTTGAAAAAAAGAAATATAAAAAGACAATCTTGATAATTATCATGGCACCATTGTTGTTGGCAATTGCTTTCTTAACGTATGAAAATTTGTATTCAATATTGCCCATTATTTCTTCATTGCTTATCCTGGTTAGTTTTTTGCTTAATAATGAAAACAAAATTAGGATTATTGGAGTGATTGGGAATACGCTCTGGTTGATATATGGCACTATATATAAATCCTACCCAGCAATGGTATTTGAAACATTGACCATTATTACTACTATTTTCGCGATCATTAGAAATAAAAAAAGGAATAATATGTTGAAGAATAAAGAGGCTATTATTTTTGATTTAGATGGGACCTTGATTGATTCAGTGAATATATTAAATGAGATTTATGCAGCTTTAGTGAAGAGTATTTCCGGTAAAGTAGTTTCTGCTGATCAAATCCAAGACGATTGGGATGAATTCGTTCACGTAAATAATGGTAAAAATGTTTTGTCTGATGGTTTTCTTTTCTTCCTGAACGATAAATATAATGGCAATAAAGAGATTGACATAAAAGAGCTAAGAAAAAAATATAATGATATGGAATCTGATTATATTGCAAACAAAGTAGAATATAAAAAATATGCAAAGGAAACGATTGATTTGCTCAAGAAAAAGAATTACAAATTGGTGCTCGCGACGATTTCTCCTAGATCTACAATCGATGTCTATAACTATAAAAATAAAAAACTTTATTCTAAAATTAGACTATACGACGCTTTTGATTTGGTGCTTTCGCATGATGATGTAAAAAAGAAAAAACCAGACCCTGAAGTATATTTGACGGCCGCAAAAAGGATTGGCGTTCCAAAAAGTAAATGTTTGATTGTTGAGGATTCGTTGGAGGGGGTTAGAGCTGCAAATAATGCGGGTATAGAGGTTTTGAATATTGTCGATAAAAATATGTTTAATACGCAGAAACAAATAGATAAAATAAGTACATATAAAATGAACAACCTACAAGAGTTTTATGAGTTACTAAAAAATGAGGGTGGCGTGGTCTAGTAACTAATGGTATCAAGTTGGTTTAGGAATTAATGTCTCGGTTTTTATAGTTTTTTAATTTGCTTATGCTATAATGATAAGTATGAAAGATGGTTTATTTAGCGAAGATACGCTACAAAAAAATACAAAAAATTCGAAAGATTTTTCTTAAATTTGTGGTATGGATACTGATAGCAGAGTTGGTTTTGGGGGCAATCTTGATACTGATGGGAAAATGGAATGTTTCTATTGGTAAAAGTAATGCGGACTGGTTATCGTGGTAATTCTCTAGAATATGAAAAAATCCACCGATTAAATCGGTGGATTTGTGGGGCGGGTATATGTTATCTTTGAGCCTTGAGCTGCCAAAGATAGAAATTATACCAGTATTTCCACTGGTTTGCCCCGCCGATTGTCCAGCAGTTTTCGTCGCAAATTGCGGCGAACTCTGTACACAGTTGTTTGATGTAGACGTTGTTCATCGTCTTTATCCAATCTTCTTTCTGTAGCTGCGCACAGGCGATGTTGCCTAGTGCTTGCTGTATCTTTGTTGTTTTTTCTTCTCTTGGTGCTTTTTCTACGCTTTTAAGAAGATGGGAGAGAATTTTTCTAACTCTCTCTTCTCCGATGAAGCGATATTCCTTGTCTTCTCTCTTCTCCCTGAACGGATTTTTAGGCACTTAAATTAACCCCTTTCTATATAAAAATGCAACGACAGAGTCGTCTTGGTGTCATTGTATCATACTTTATGATTTTTGTCAAGCGTAGCACAACAAGTGTATTTGAATATCATGATAGTTGTGTTAAACTAAAAATATAGTGACAAGAGGTGCAAAAAAGAAATATTTGTGGGGGTGGTTAATTCTGGCGGTTTTGGCTGCGATGGCAGTTGCGGTTGTTTTGAATCGGCAGAGAATTTATGATTTTTTTCGGGGGATATCTTATAAACCGACAACGGAAATGGTCGGAATAAGAGAAAAATTGAATCTGACAGACGAGGGCGTGTTTTTGTTTAATGCTTCGCGGCCAGAGCTGAATGTGAGGGATGAATTTAATGAAAAGTGTAGGGCTGGGCAGGATTTTGAAGTAGCGGTGCTTGGCTGTTATGTGGATGGAAATATTTATGTATACGACATTGAGAGTGAAGAGCTCGATGGTATAAGGGAATTGACTACCGCACATGAGCTTTTGCATGCGGCGTATGCAAGAATGTCTAGTGCCGAAAAGGAGGAATTGGAGCCGATTTTGAAGAAAGTTTATGCAGAAAATGGGGAAATTTTGCGGGATGATATTAGTACGTATGATGAAGAGTCAAAAATGGAAGAGATTTATGTGCGAGCGGGGACGGAGATTAAGACTTTGCCAGACGTATTAGAAAAGGAGTATACAAGGATTTTTAGGAATCAAGATGGGGTGGTGGGGTATTATGAGAAATATATCGCAGTGTTTAGGGAAGTGGAAGCGGAGATGAACGCTTTGGCTGATGAAATAGAGACGCTTGCGGATAGTATTGAAGAAAAAACTGATGGATATGAACGTCGTCTGGGGCAACTTAATGCAGATATCGTGAGTTTTAATAGTTGCGCCGAAGTGCAAGGATGCATGAAGAGTGAAGACGAGTTTAATACTAGAAGGGCTAAGTTGGTGGCAGAACAAGAAGTGTTAGAGGGGTTATACAAAGAGATAAATGAACTAATTGAGCAGTATAATCAAAAAATTGAGACGTACAACAAAGACGTATTGAGGAGCAATGAGTTGAACAGGATAATAAATTCGAGCGAACGCCCAGACTTGTTGCAGGAGTAGGTTCGGATGAAATTAAAAACGCGCAGACTATCAGTAGTGGTGTTGGCGTTGGTAGCGGTGATTTTGTGGTTGGTGATAAACCCAGAGAGCTATGAGGCGGTTTTGACTCCCGTGGAAGATACTGGGGCGGAGGGGAGCATTGACTATTCGGCAGAAGCAGTGACGGCGACAGATAGTGATGCTAGATTGGCGACGGAAGTGTTGGAAGATTTGGGGGTGAAAGGAAGAGCGCCAAAGGCTGGATATAGCCGTGATGAATTTTATTCCGGGTGGCCGACGGTGGAAGGGTGCAATTTGAGGCAAAAAATTTTGAAGCGGGAATTTGGAGAGACTGCGGTGCTGGATGGGTGCAATGTGGCGGCGGGGGAGTTTGATGAGCCGTATTCTGGTGAGCATAAAGTGTTTAAAACGAGAGATGAAATTTCTAAAGGGGTACAGATTGATCACGTAGTGGCGCTTTCTGATGCGTGGCAGAAGGGGGCGCAATACATGGAGCGAGGGGTTAGATACAAAATCGCGACAGACCCTTTGAATTTGCTTGCGGTAGATGCGTCTTTGAATGAAAAAAAATCAGATGGCGATGCGGCAACTTGGTTGCCACCAAATAAAAGATTTCGTTGTCAGTATGTGGCGAGGCAGGTGTCTGTGAAATATAAGTACAAACTTTGGGTGACAGAGGCTGAGAAGGAGGCTATTTCGCGGATTTTGGTAAACTGTCCGAATGAGCCGGCGGTAGGCATATGATATGGTATAATTTTAATAAATAAGTGGAGTTAAATATGAAAAAATATGTTTGGGGAGGAATAATTGGGGGTGTGATTTTAGTGATTGGAGCTTTTTTGCTAGGGAGATTTGTGTTTCCGAACACTGGTTTGGCTAGTTTGCCGGCACCGGAGCTGTCTGAAGGTGAGCGGGGGCAATTGGGGATTGATAAAAATGTTAACGAGGCGACGATTGACCAATATTTGGGGCGGTCGGATGCGGTTTATCGTGATCTTAGGATGCTGAAAGATCCGGGCAATTACGAAGCGATTGGCGGTGATTCGTATCTTAGTGGTTTTGTGAATGGTTTTGAGGTGGTGTCGTTGCCATATATTGTAAATGTGGAAGGGCTGCCCGAGGCTGTGGGCGGGACTTATGCTGGCAAGACTTTGTTTACTAATGTAGGTGGCGAATATAAGGCTAACTATGAAGAATCTATGGATATTTTGCTTAGTCTGTTTCCTAAAGATAAAATAATCTTTTTGATGTGTGGCGGTGGGGGCTATTCTGGGATGATGAAGGATATGTTGGTGGCGCTTGGTTGGGATGAGTCAAGAATCTATGATGTGGGCGGATATTGGTTTTATGAAGGAGAGAACAACGTAGCGGTGAAGCGATTGGCTGATGATGGTAAGGTAGTGTATGATTTCTATAAAGTGCCGTATCATGAGATTGATTTTTGTGGATTAACGGAGATCTAGGATGGATCAAAATAAAAAAAGTAGTGGTAGTAGGGAGAAAGTCGTAAGCGTTCCTGGTGGGGGTAAGACGCAAAGAAGGCAGTTGGGGGTGCCGGGGTTAGTGATTGCCTTGGTGGTAGTTTTGTTTGGTGGAGTGATGTTTGTGGGTGCAGTGAGTGGGTGGTTTGGTGATGGTGAGGTGAAGTTAGACGAAGAATATTATTGCGGAACGGAGTGTCAGAGGAATTTTATAGAGTTATCCGAGGCGGATTATGAGAAATTGTTGGAGGAGAAAAAATCTTTTGTAGTTTTTGTGGACCAGGGCGGATGTACGACGGCTGATCGGATGAGGGGATATGTGGCAGATTATGCGCAAGAAAAAGGCATCCGGGCTCACAGAATAATGTTTGATAGAGCAAAAGAATCATCATTGCACGAGGTAGTGAA
The DNA here is from genome assembly GCA_964532185.1 of uncultured Candidatus Saccharibacteria bacterium. Classification (GTDB taxonomy): domain Bacteria; phylum Patescibacteriota; class Saccharimonadia; order Saccharimonadales; family Saccharimonadaceae; genus Nanosyncoccus. The sequence goes on from CAZHGO010000024.1 coordinate 9,469, forward strand.
ATATTATCCATCTGTGGTGGTTGTATCCAAGGGTAAGGTGGTCGGGTATTTGAGGGCGGATTCGGATGAAGATGCGCCTATTTATAATGATTATGAAACATTTCGTGAGTGGATGGGGAAATATTTTAAATAGATATGAATAGGATAAGATAGGCTTCAGAAAAGGAGCCTATTTTTGATGAAAAAGATAGATAAACAAATTGAAGAGTATTTGCATTATTGTGAGCATGTTAGGCGAATGTCGCCGGTGACGATTAGGACGAAGCGGTATGTTTTGAGACGATTTGTTGCAACGACCGAGTTAGACGATTTGAGAGAGCTTAGTAACGAAATGTTTGATGGCTTTGTAGAAATGGAGCTAAAGAGTGGAGTGTCGTGTTGCTCGGTGAATGCTTATAGTGCGGTGGTGGTTGCGATGGTGAGGTTTTATATTGAGTCGGGAATGAGGATTCCGCTGAAGATATCCATGATTAAGAAATTGAATGGGGAGAGAACGGAGCGAAAGTTTTATATGGCAGAGGAAATTGAAAGGGTGCTTTTGGTGTGTGATTTTGAAACTGGGTTGATGATTAGATTGATGTTTGAAACTGGTATGCGAATAGCAGAATTGGTGCGGTTGAGGGTGTTTGATTTTGAGGGAAGGAGATTGAGTTTTGTTGGTAAGGGAAGGAGGCTGCGGGAGGCGTATGTTAGCAAAGAGACATTTGATTTGCTGAGTGAATATATAGGCAAAAATTGCGTGAAGGATTTTTTGTGGGGAAGCAGGACGCTGAATGGTGAGCCGCCAACGGTGGCCACCATCCGGAAAAGGCTAAAGAAAGCGTTTCTTGAGGCGGGATTTGAGGGGTTTTATCCGCATGCGCTTCGGCATTCTTTTGCGACAAAATTACAGATGAGGGGTGCTAGCGTGGAAGAAATAAAGGAGATGATTGGGCATTCTAGCATTGCTACTACGGAGAGATATTTGCATGGGTTTGAAGGGAAGTTGGAGGAGTTGTTTGAGAGGTATGGGTGATGGTGTCGGCTAGTCCTTGTTGCCTTTGTGGGATTTGATACGAGCGATAAGCCATATGACGATTATGGTAACAATGAAGACAATGATGAATAGTAGCCAAATTGGACAAATGACAATGGTTTTTTCTATGATGGATTCTTCACCAAAGATTTTGACAGTTTGCTTGGCGCGGAAAATACCAATTGAGGGGAGTTCGCAGGTTTCGGTGTGGTACAGTTCGCTTTCCGGCATAATTAAAGTAGAGTATGGCTTTTCTTCATTTGTGCAGATTTCTTCGTCTGAAAATATTGGCCAAACTTGTAGAGTCCATGTTGCGTCGGTGTGTACGTTTCCATTATTTCTGATGCGTGAAGAACCTACGAGGGGGCCATTTAGTAGAAATGAAGGCATAGAATTTTCCATAATGATTCCCTCATTACGTGTTTCGCCGGCTACTTCGGCGTAGATAATGGAGAGGATTTGCATGTTACTTTTAATACTGACGCCACTTCCGCTTGAATTGCCACTCGTTTCATCACGAACAATAAGTGATGCATATTGTCCGCCGGCTGGGGCATCTTTTGGCACATTTATTGTGTAAATGATTGTTTGAGATTCGTTTGGTGAAACCGTGCCCTTAGTTTTATTTAAAGTGATCCAATTCATCATTTGATTGTATGAAGAGACTGAAACATAATCTACTTCGCCATAATCGTCATTTCCGCCCTCTTTGCCGTGTTCGCTGAATGGTCCTATTGTTATTGTGTAGTTTACATCTCTTTGACTACTTGCTGGGCTAGAAATTCTGATAGTTCCAGTATATTCTTCGCCGGGGATTAGTATAATCTTTTGGTTTGGGGGTGATACTGTTAATCCGCTTTTTATACTATCGGCATAAACGTTATCATTAATTATGCTACAAAATACCATAATTACTGCAAAGATTAATATTGATATAGATAGTCTGCTTTTTTTCATTTTGACTCCTTCACCACCCTATTCGTTATATTCACAGGAAAAGCCCTTGCCTTCGTATAAGCTTTTTAGCTCAACATTTGAATAATTTTTTGCATTATAAAAAATATCTGAATCTAAGAAAAATATTTTTGATGTTGTTGGGTTAACTTTATCCATATTACTATATATAGAAATTTTACTTTTATTTTCTATTGTTGAGAAAGTGGTAGAAAAAATACCAGTAGGGATGTTTTGCCGACCAAAGAATCTATTAAAATCGGCCTGCATGATACTGACGTAATATTTTGCTTTTTTCTCGTCGTCATATGTTCCGGTATAAGAGTAAAAAATCTTGTCTGGCTTGTTGTTGTCGAATAGAAGTTTTATTTCGTGTATGGTGTCGGTAGCGATTGTGTCATTGAAAAATGGCTCTTTTGGAATGCTTGCGGTGCATATTAGTGAATCGGTTTTTTTATTGATGTCGGTTTGTATTGTGCTGGTCTCTGAAGTATCGGTAAGCGCCCAAACTAAAAATGCGGCGGCTACCGCTATAAATAATGTCATTATATATATAGGTGCGAGAAAGCGCCAATCTCTTTTTTTTGTGGTCATTTTTTCCTTTCTGCCACCCGATTTGTATTACACGATAAAGGCGGTGCCCCCAACACCGCCTCACTAAAAACTAAATGATTAGCTATTTGACAATGTATCGGCGAGCGTGTATGTTACGTAGCCAGTATAGGTGTCAGCTTGTTGATCTGTACCTACATAGACGCGATAAGAAGGGGTGAACGATACATTCGTATCCGCGTCTGGAGTTGCGGATGCAACTGTGGTTTCGGCGGACGGAATGACATACCATGTGTCTGCAGTCTTAAAGTTGGATGACGCATCCGTATCGATGCGGAATGACCAATATGATGTAGCGCCAGAGGTTTCGGCCGTCTTTCCGGTTGTCGAGGCGATTGGAGTATTGGAGTTGTTTGACGGCGCCATGGTGGTGCTAGCACTGAAAGTGTCTGGGGTTTCTGGATCGTTATCACCATCTGTATAGTGACCGCCGCGACCGCTAATGGTCCAGGTTTCACCGCTTTCGCCGTCAGAGCTACATGCAACAGCGATGTTTTGTGTGGAGCTTGCGCCAGTGTTGTCGGAACCACCAAGAATTGTGACTTCACCTAAAGTGACTGTATTGTCGCTAAAGACGCGTGGGTCGCTTAATGCGATGACCGCTGGAGTAGGCGTAGTGCCGTCCGTTACTTCAAAAGAACAACCACGCTGAATTGTAATTTGAACCTGATCGGTAAATTGTTGTACTGCAGCGAGTGCGCCCGAGAATGGCAAAACTGCCATGCCGAGAGCGGCTACGCTAGCACCTGCAATTAATGATTTTTTCATAGTTATTTTCTCCTCTGCCATTAAGCAGAATTAATTTATATTTTGTGTTAAAT
>CAZHGO010000025.1:0-12452 GCA_964532185.1 uncultured Candidatus Saccharibacteria bacterium
ATCTGGTACTTATAAAAATACGATTACTTTTAGCGCGGTGGCTAATCCGCTAGTATACCATATGCAAAATCTAGATGTTACACTCTGTACTTCCACACCGGCACCAGCAATAGATGAAAGAGATGGTCAAGAGTATATTATTCAAAGACTTGCTGATGGCAAATGTTGGATGATGACCAATCTCAATCTTGGTGCTACAACACTTACAAAAGATTTAACTTCTGAAAATACCAATATAGCAACTACGGTTGCTGCGACTACATTTAACGGTTGGAAACAGACTACTCCAACTATAACATATGCACAAGCTGTGTATTCTACTATTACTGATTCTAATAGCGATACGGGTTCTGATACTGATTCTGTAAGTGGTACAAAATATGGTACTCTTTATAACTTTTGCGCATTGACTGTTGGAGATTCTAGAGCCTGCGTGTCTACTACGACTGGATATACAAGTTCGTTTTATAATCTTTGTCCGGCCGGTTGGAAGATTCCGGCCCTCGATGAATTTTCGACTCTGTATGATTATTATAGCACTTTCGCTAAGATGAGGTCGTCAATTACTGATGATGGAGCTGCGTTTACGCTTAATGGCTGGTTTGGTGAGTCAAGTGGCGGTATTTCTGGTCAAGGAACATATGGTTCGTTTTGGTCTTCTACTCCTTCTAATGTTAGTGGGCGTGGTAATTATTATTTGCGACTTGACACATACAATAGTGGACAACATGTTTATGCGACGCCTAGTACTTCAAACTATTGGTATGCCAATAATGGCCGTGCCATTCGTTGTATTCTCGAGGAGTCTTAATTTTTTACCTTGAGCATTTTATATTTTACCACAAGCATTTTTTAGATTTTGATTAGATTGTGGGTGGGGGGTTGAAATTTGAAACGGAGTGTGCTAGGTATATTAGCACGGGGTTGACACTTTAAAAACTTGCGGGGAGAAAGGAGGGTTCTATGGGTTTAGAAATAAATCTTTTGTTTGGATTATTCCAAATAAAAATTATTTGCTCTCGAAAGAGCAAATAACATAAAACCTTAAAACTATTCTACCGTACACTAATTAATAAGTCAACCCCGTAAGGGGTTAAATGCAATAAAGTAACTTTATGATGCTGTGGTATAATTGAGATATGGCAGTGGAGAGAATGGTGGAGCCGAATTTGGCGCCAGATGATAAAGAAGAAGAGCGGATTGAAAAGTCGCTTAGGCCTTTGACATTTTCTGAATATATCGGGCAAGAGCATCTCAAAAATAATTTGAAACTGGCGATTGATGCAGTGAAAAAACGGGGGAAGGGTGCGGTTTTGGACCATGTGCTTTTATATGGGCCGCCGGGGCTTGGCAAAACTACTATGGCAGGAGTGATTGCGCACGAACTTGGTGCGTCACTTAGAGTGACGAGCGGCCCGGCGATTGAACGAGCGGGGGACCTTGCATCGATTTTGACTAATCTTAAAGATGGGGATGTGCTATTTATTGATGAAATTCATAGACTACGCAGAGCGGTGGAAGAGATTTTGTATTCGGCGATGGAAGATTACAAATTGGACATCGTGATAGGGAAAGGGCCGGCGGCGCGTTCGATGAGATTGGATTTGCCAAAGATTACGGTGATTGGGGCGACGACGAGAACGGGGGCTTTGGCGGGGCCTTTAAGAGATAGGTTTGGGATTGTGCATAGACTTGAATATTACAAAGAGCCGGAAATTGAGCAGATTATCAAGCGAACTTCGGGGATTTTGGGGACGGAAATTAAGCCGGAAGCATTGAAACTTCTTGCGACTAGATCGCGTTTGACGCCGAGAATTGCGAACAGACTTTTTAGAAGGGTGCGGGATTATGCTGATGTAAATGGTGACGGGATTGTGGATATGGTAGTGGCGGAAAAGGCACTGGATTTGATGGAAATTGATTATTTGGGGCTGGATCCAGCGGATAGAAATATGCTTTCTTTGATTTGGGAAAATTATGGCGATAAGCCGGTGGGGCTTACGACAATTGCGGCGCTGACTGGTGATGAAGCGAGCACGATTGAAGATTTTTATGAACCATATCTTCTTCAAATGGGGCTGCTTACTCGGACGCCCAAAGGGAGAGTAATCACGGAAAAGGGTAGAAAGCATTTGCAAAAATTATAATAGTGTGATATAATAATATAAAGGAGTTACCATATGGATGAAGGTTTGGTAAAAATCCGGCACGAAAGAAGCGTAAAAGATTTCCCGTTTTTAAAGTTAGAAGATAACGAATATGTGGAATTTGCTTTTAAGAGAGCGAGAATTTGGTTGAATTTGATCTTGGGCAGTTTAGCGGCTGGCCTTATTTTAATCTTACTCGCATTTCTTTTGGTTTTGATGGGGCAAAGTTCGATTGATTCAACTGGTGTAAGTTTTCTTTGGATTATTTTGGGGGCACTTCTTGCGGCGGTGCTTCTGGCTGGGCTTTTTACGATAATAGTTTATCGTGGTAATAAACTTTTTGTGACAAATAAGCATGTGATTCAGATGACTATGGTTTCACCGCTGGCGAATTCTCTTAATATGATTGATTTGGCATCAATTGAAGATACGAGTTTTTCGCAAAATGGAATTATGCAAAAGATTTTTGGATATGGGACTTTTAGGCTTTCTACGGTTGGTGAAGAAACGACTTATACTTTTAAGAATTCGGATATTACTCAGGAAGAATTAAGAGCGGTGTCAAAATTAGTGACGCTTGCCAAAACTGCTGATGACAAAGACAATGTGATTATCGTAAGTTAGTTTTTGCTAGTTTTTACGGTTGGTTTTGATGTAGTCGGTTTCTTTTTCGAGTTTGGCTTTTAAGATATATTCTTTGCATTTGCCATTGTCACAGTTGGCGGGCTGATAGGAATAGGAACTTTGGGGATCGCCGAGATTGTGACCGTCTGGATCGGTCCAGAGAGCGGGATCGATTACTTTGATGTTTTCTTCGGAAATGGTTTCTGGGTAATATTGATGGTCTTTGTAGAAACTTTCTTCCAGGGCGTAATACATGGCGTTGATGGCGGTTTTTCTAGTTTCGTCGCGATCAAAAGCATCTAGGTTGGCTTTTTGAACGAAGAAAAGTAAGAATAAAAGCCCGGCGAAAGTGGCGACGATGACGAGTTCTAGAATAGTGAAGCCTTTTCTCATATCTTTTATTATAACACATTTTGTGATATAATATATCAAATGGTACTGTAGCTCAGTTGGTTAGAGCGTGGGACTCATAAGCCCGAGGTCGGTGGTTCAAACCCACCCAGTACCACCATACGTAAACTCAAGTGGCCCTGGTCTAGATGGGAACCACCGAACCTTCGGTGCGTTGGTTTAATCCCAACCAGTACCACCATAGGGCTGGGCTTTTCTTTAAAAAAGAAAAGTCCCAACGAAAAGAAATTAGTATGAAAAATGAGTTGAAAGTGAATTCCAACTCATTTTTTGATTACGAATGGTACCTCCGATAGGATTCGAACCTACGACCCCTTGTTCCGAAGACAAGTGCTCTAATCCACTGAGCTACGGAGGCTTGTTTGGTACGCCCGATAGGAGTTGAACCTACGACCTTCAGTTCCGGAAACTGACGCTCTATCCAGCTGAGCTACGGGCGCATATATTATATATTATACCATTTTATGGTGCTTTTTAAAGCATAAGCCAGGGGTGGAGGGTTGAAATTTTTGACAGAATGTGATTTAAATTCACCATGCTGAAAATTGGGAAGAATTTGCATCAATCGTGGGGTGTGGTAGCACTTTCGGTGGGGATTATTTTGGGGGCGATTTTGGGAATTATTTTTAGAATTAACTATTTTGGTTCGCCGATTTGGATTGTGCTAGTGGTTTTGATTTTTGTGTTTATGTATTTTAGACCGAATTATTTAACGGTGGGGCTGTGCTTAATTGTGGGGATGGTGTTGGTGTTTTTTCGGGTGGCGATGGTGTTATCAAATGATACTGGAACGCAAAACCAAGAAATGAGTGGAACGGAAAGCCTGGTAATTTCTGCTCGTGATTTTCTGGCGGAAAGAATTGAGAACCAACTTCCGGAAAGGGAAGCAAAGTTGGGAATGTCGTATCTTCTTGGTATGAAATCGGGGCTGGATAAAAAACTTTCTGAAGATCTAAAAACCGTGGGACTAACTCATATTGTGGTAGCGAGTGGTGCGCATCTTTCAATTCTGGTAGAAATTGCTAGGAAAATTTTTGGACGTTTGTCTAGATTTTCGGGGCTTTTGTTTTCAGTTTTGTTTATTTTATTTTTTATGTGTATGGTGGGGTGGACGCCTTCGATTTTGCGCGCTGGCGTGATGGCGATTCTGACTTTGGCGTCTTGGTATGTGGGAAGAAAAATTGCGCCACTTAGATTAATTTTAATAGTGATGGCATTTACGTTGATGCTAAATCCAATGTTTTTGACAAGTCTGGGCTGGCTTCTTTCATTTGCAAGTTATGCTGGGATTATGCTGCTTGGCCCTTCGATTTCTAAGTTTTTTTATGGTGACAAAAAACCGGGGTTTATTGCCTCGGTGATTTTAACAACGATTGCTGCAACTTTAATGACGCTTCCGATTACGCTTTATTATTTTGGACAAGTGTCTATAATTTCTTTGGTTGCGAATTTGGTGATTTTGCCGACGCTGCCGTATGCGATGGGTCTGACATTTTTTGCGGGAATTTTTGCGGGAGTGCCGGGTGTGGAGATGGTGTTTTCATTTTTGGCAGAAAAAATTTTAAGTTTTCATATTTCTACGGTAGAATTTTTTGGCTCAATGGAACAATTTTTAATTAAAGTGGAGCCGTATAATCCGTGGATGTTTTTGATTTACGTGCCGATTCTGATACTACTTGTGGTTGGGTTTTTAAAGAGAAGGTGTTATAATAAAAATATGTCAGGACACAGTAAATGGGCGACGACCAAACGTCAAAAAGCAGTAGTAGATGCAAAGCGCGGTGCGCTATTTACGAAGATTGGTAATCAAATTGCGATTGCAGCAAGAGCGGGTACGGATCCAAATATGAACCCTTCGCTTGCAATGGTTTTGGAAAAAGCACGGCTTGCCAATATGCCAAAGGCCAATATTGAGCGGGCAATTGCAAGAGTGGCAGACAAATCTGCGGCGGCTTTAATTGAAGAAGTTTATGAAGCCTATGGTCCTGGTGGAGTTGGTATCGTGATTGAAGTTGCAACTGATAATAAAAATCGGACGATGCCAGAAGTTAGACACACGCTTGATAAAAACGGTGGCCGAATGGCAGATCCAGGCTCAGTAATGTTTCAATTTGAAAGAAAAGGTGTGATTGAGATTTCGGAAAAAGGTGATGATGCGATGATGGCAGCACTTGAGGCTGGGGCTGAGGATGCAGTGGAAGAAGATGAATATACAGTGATTTATACGGATGCTTCGGATTTGATGAAAGTGCGTCAGGCTTTGGTGGATGCTGGAATGAATGTAACTTCGGCGGAACTTCAATATGTGCCGACTTCTTATGTGCCAATTGAGGGTGAAAATGCTGAAAAGCTAGAAAAATTGCTCGGTGCGATTGATGAGCTTGATGACGTAACTAATGTTTATACGAACGCGGAATGAAGATGGTAGAAGATAACCTAAAATCTTTATCACAGGTATTTAATAATAGGATTTTTAGAATTCCAGATTATCAGCGTGGATATGCTTGGACGCAGAATGAATTATTGGAATTTTGGGATGATTTGGTGAATTTGCCAGAAGGCGAAGATCATTATTTTGGAATGTTGACTTTACGTAAGATTGAAGACATAAACAGTGAAAGATGGAATGATGAACAGTGGGCGGTAGATGATCTTGAGTATGAGGCCGAGTATGTGGTGGATGGCCAGCAAAGATTAACCACTACTATTATTATGATTAGTGCGATTATAGATTGTTGTAATGCAAATAAAATTGAACTTTTAAATAAAACAAAAGTTGAAAATATTGTAGAACATTATTTGTGGTTGACGGAGCCGGAAGAAAGATATAAAACTTATGTCTTTGGTTATGAAAAAGATAATCCAAGTTATGATTTTTTTAAAGCAAAAATACTTGGGCAAGAAAATGATAGTGAAAAAAGTGAAGTTGTAGAAACTTATTATACATTGAATCTTGAAAACGCAAAAAAATTTTTTGCGGATAAAATAAATCTTTTGTATGAGAAGGGCGGGATAGTTGCACTTGAGAAAATTTATCGGAAGTTGACGCAAAGAATGAGAGTGAATATTTATAATATTAGTGATGATTTTAGTGTGTATGTAACTTTCGAGTCGATGAATAATCGCGGAAAGAAATTGTCCGTGTTGGAACTTTTAAAAAATCGGTTGATTTATCTTGCGACTTTGATTGAAAAGAAAACTAGCAATGAACACCATTTGAGAGAAGAAATTAATAATGCCTGGAAAGATATTTATGAGTATTTGGGAAAAGATAAATTAAGACCGCTGGAAGACGATAAATATTTGCGTGATCATTGGATTATGTATTTTGGATACCGGACTAGGAAAGAAAATAATTTTGAGAATTTTTTGTTGAATGGATATTTTTCAAGAAAAAGAGTAGCCGGATATGATAGCGAATTGGGTGATATCTTGGAGACTGATGAAGACGAAGACAGTGAAGATGTTTATGAGGGGAATTTGACTGGTATAGAAATTCAGAATTATGCGGAGAGTCTTCAAAAGATGGTGAAATATTGGTATATGATATATAGCCCTAAAGACGTAAAAGACGAAGAACTAAGAAATATTTTGGAACGATTGAATAGGCTTGGGCATGAATATTTTGTGCCGCTTGTGATGGTGACTTTATCGAAAAAAATAGATGACGAAAAAAAGGTAGAGATTTTGAAGGCAATAGAAAGATATATTTTCTTATATTTTCGGTTGGCGGGAAATATGTCTAGCTCTAATCGAAGTCAATTTTATAAATTGGCACGAGATTTTTATTGTGATAAGGTAACTTCTGACGATATAATTGAGAGTTTGGCGGATGTAGAATGTGTTCAGAATGGAATACTTAGAACTGATTTGGTGTATGCAAAAACTTTCCAGAATTTATTCGAGAAAAACGATGGTTATTATTCCTGGCAACCAACGCTTAGATATTTTTTATTTGAATATGAAATTAATTTGAAAGATACTAATCGTGCCGCAATGAAAATGGATCCGGCAGAATTTTTTAAGGCAAATAAAAAGGATAAAGTTTCGATTGAGCATATTTATCCGCAGACTCCGCAAGGGACTTGGCTGGAGTTGTTTAAAGATTATGACGAGGAAGAGAGAAAGCATTTGAATGGGACTTTAGGTAATTTGCTGCCATTGTCTCAGAGCGTAAATTCGAGTATGCAGAACGAAGATTTTAGCAAGAAAAAGAAACGGTATTTGGAAAATTCGCACAGCGCGGTAAATGTAGCGATGCCTAAGGATGAGGATGGTGAACTTTTGCCTTATGAAAATTGGACAGCGGAGAGAATTACTGAGCGTGGGATTGAAATGCTGAATTTTATGGCGAAGCATTGGGATTTTAAATTTCGAAATCGTTATGATATGCTGAAGATGCTGGGTTTAACCTTTATGGCGGATGAAGATGAAAAAGAAGAATCTTGGGATGAGTTTGACGTAATGAGAAGGCCAGTAAAAAATGAGCAGGGGAAACGGAGAAAAATTACAGAAGAAGTAGTGAGGGAAGCATATGCTAAGGCAAAAGAAGTGCATGATGGGAAGATTACCTTGGAAGAGGCGCTTGACTATCTAGAGAATTTTGGAAATCGTAATAGTATGAATATGTATATTTATGCGTTTGAAGCAATGCTTGGTGGTAAAAATTATACGATGGATGTTAATCCTTATGCTTTGGAATATTATGTGGATAATTTGATGCGTGACTATGGAACGGGAGTGCGGGAAAATATTATAAAAACTATGAAAGAACGGGTGAGGAGATATAAGGGGGCTAGGTTGAAGGTAAAAGAAGAAGAGATGTTGGAGAAACTTGAGGGATAGAAAAAGCCCCACCTGAATAAAAGGTGGGGCTTGGGAGGAGGAACGCATCTAGTAGTCTAAAATGACTACTAAACATCCATTGGGGATGTTGTTGTACAACCATTCGGCGTCAGCTACGTTTAGACGAACACAACCGCGTGAAACGGAAGTGCCAATATCGGTAACTTCTTGTGGTATGGGTTCTTTGTCACCTTTGTTAGCGTAGCAAACGGAGTGAAACATATAGCCACCTTCTTTGAAACGCATACAAAAACGTGCGTAAGTGCCATCTACCATGAGATGATAATCACCATTGTCGGTGTGCTGATAAATTTGATATGTTCCTAATGGTGTCTGATGACCGGGTTTGCCGGTGGAAACGAAAAATGCTTTGATGAGTTGACCATTGGCATCGTATATGCCACAAACATTAGATTTGCGATATACAGTAATAGCTACTGGTGGACCGAGTGTAATTGTTGGTTCCACTGCAACTTGTTCTGTGGAAACTTCTTCTGAAACCTTTGAATTTAGTGGTTTTTCTTCCTCTGCATAAATTGTAAGAGGATTCCATAAGATTATCGCAAAACTCAATAGAAAACTTGTGATTTTTCTTATTTTGTTCATTTTTCTCCCCCTCTCGGTTATAAATGTGCATAAAGTGCTGCTAATATATATATTATATAATAGCGTATGGTATTTTGCAAATTTTATGGGTTATGATATAATTATATGCGGAAGGGTGGCCGAGTGGTTTAAGGCACTGGTCTTGAAAACCAGCATACGAAAGTATCGCAAGTTCGAATCTTGTCCCTTCCGCCATGTTCCTAGCGGAACACTTCAAAAAGCAAGATATCGTTCTCGCGCTTCGCGCTCGAATCGAATCTTGTCCCTTCCGCTATGTTGCTGACGCAACACACAAAATGGGAAGATTCGCTCTATGAGTCGAATCTTGTCCCTTCCGCCAATTATTGAATTTTTTTGTAAAAAGTGGTATAATTATATGTAGAGTGGGCGTCTAAGGAGCGCGCACTATTTTGTTTTTTTGTGGCAAAGTACATTTACAATATGGAGGTGAAGAAGATATGTTAGTTTACTATGGTATAATAATTATCTCTATCATAGCTTTTGCCTTTATCTTTCGCAACTTCAAGGATTTGAAGAGTCACGATGAAGGTACTGAGGAGATGAAGGAAATTGCTGGTATTATCCGTGCTGGGGCGAAAACCTTCATGCGTAGAGAATATAGAGTAATTATTCCTACGGTTTTGATTGTAGCACTCATTTATTCGCTGTTTATGGAGAGGACTTCTGGGCTTTCCTTTGTGTTTGGATCGTTGCTGGCCAGCTTGGCCGTAATTATCAGCATGAGGGGGGGTACTTACGGTAATGTCCGTACGACCAACGCAGCGAGAGTGACTAAGGCTATCAGTAGAACACTACGTATTGCTTTGATGGGTGGAAGTATTGGCGGATATTCGGTGCCATCTTTTGCGATGTTCGGAGCTGGTGTGATCATAATCCTTTCAGGTGGTATTACCATTAGAAATGATGGGCATGGTCTAATTATGAATGTGTTATGTAATCCCGTTACCATGAGGTTAACGACATTCTCTTTGGGCTATTCTTTGGTCGCAATGTTCAACCGTGTTGCTGGTGGTAATTACACTAAAGCCGCAGACATTTCTGCAGACATCGTTGGTAAAAATGTGCATGGGCTACCTGAAGATGATGCGAGAATGCCTAATACCTTGGCCGATTTCATTGGTGATTGCGTTAATGATATTGCTGGTAACGTTTCCGATCTTTCAGAGTCATTTATGGCAACTGAGGTGCCAGCAGTATTGGTGGCTACACAGGAATTTAAAGATAATATTCCTGTTTTGAATGCAGCGTGTATGTATCCATTTGTTTTGGCCGGGGGTGGTTTGATCGCAAGTATCATAGCTGTGAACTATATCATCATGAAGAACCGTAAGCAAATCAAGGTTATTGATGGTAAAGAGGTTGAGGTTTCGCGTGAGGACATCGATCCGGCAGAGGAGTTGAATCGTGCAACTTATCTCTCAGCCGGGATAGTAGCTTTGGCGGGGACAATAGCATCAAAAGTTATCTTTGGTAATATCAATTTACCTGATTCATTTCTTTTCGGATGGCTCTCTCCCATAATTGCAGCTGCACTTGGTATGATAAGTTCCGTTGCGATAGGAAGGTTAACAGAGTATTATACAAGCTATAAGTACCCTCATGTAAAAAGGATTGCTTATATGGCAAGAGAAGGTGTGGCATATGAGCAAACAGAAGGTGATTCTGTTGGAAAACGTTCTGTTATGGCACCTTGCGTCATTATCGTAGTAGCTATCATTGCATCTTGTGTGATATGCGGAAGTTATGGTGTAGCTATTGCGGCTGTTGGTATGCTCAGTTTTATCGGGACTACTGTATCAATAGATGCTTTTGGCCCTATAGCAGACAATGCTGGCGGCATTGCTGAAAGTTGCCATTTGGATCCAGTTATACGTAAGATTACTGACATGCTTGACGCACTTGGAAACACTACTGCTGCCATCGGTAAAGGGAATGCTATTGGTGCGGCGGCGTTTGCGAGCGTATCATTAGGCCTGTCTTATATCGGATCGTATGATGTGTCAACATATTTCAAAACACCGAAGGCAATCACTTTGTCTATAGTAGTTATCATTGGTGGTATGATCGCTGGATCTGCTTTAATTGATTACTTCTCGGGTATTCTTGGACATAACACCATTGAAGCAGCCAGAAAATTGGCTGACGAGGGTGAAAGACAACTTAGGATTCCTGGCGTGTTGGAAGGCAAAGTCCGTCCCGATTACGAGCATGTTATTACGATGGCGGCGGACGAAGCTCTTCATTATATGCTTGCTCCATCAGTAATTGCTTTATTAGTACCACTTTGTGGTTTTATCTTTGGCCCGAACCTTGTTCTTGGCATACTTGTTGGCTCCATTGCTGCCGCTATAAAAGAAGCACTCTTTATGGGCAATTCTGGAGGAGCCTGGGACAATGCTAAGAAGATGTGGGAATCAGATATGGTGGTTTTACTTGGGGAAAACGGAGAACCTATTTACAATGACGATGGTAGTTTAATTATTCTTTCCAAGGATGACATAGCTAATGCTGAAGCCTACAAAGCTGCTGTGGCTTGTGATACGATGGGCGACACCAGAAAGGATGTAATTGGTGTAGCCCTAGATATCTTTATTAAGATTATGTCGACTGAATCGAACACTCTTGCGCCACTTTTCGCTGCGTATAGTTTGTTCTGACTTAAATAAATACTCCTTAGAAAAAGCCCCCAACATTATGTTGGGGGCGATTTTTTTGTGATAAAATAGTAGGTATGAAGAGGTGCAAATATATATTCGTGACTGGTGGGGTTCTTTCTGGTGTGGGTAAAGGCATTACGGCGGCTTCGATGGGGGCAATTTTGAAAGCCAAAGGTTATAATGTGACAATGCAGAAATGCGATCCATATCTCAATGTGGATGCGGGGCTTTTGAACCCAGTAGAACATGGTGAATGTTTTGTGACTCACGATGGTGTGGAGACGGACTTGGACCTTGGACATTACGAAAGGTTTTTGGATTTTGAAACTTCTAAATATTCGATTACACTTTCGGGTTCAATTTATAAAGAATTGATTGAGAGAGAGCGGGCAGGAGGATTTCATGGAAAAACGGTGCAGTTGGTGCCACATTTTACAAACCTTGTGATTGAAAAAATCGAAAAAGCTTCGGCAAAAAGTGATATTCATATTGTAGAAATTGGCGGTACAGTTGGCGATTATGAGGGGCTTCCTTTTGTTGAGGCAATTAGGCTTTTTGCTAATAAAGTAGGGCGTAGAAATTGTTTGTATCTTTCGGTGGTATATGTGCCGTGGATTAATACGTCTAAGGAGCTCAAAACTAAGCCAGCGCAAAATGCCCTCAAAGATTTAAGAGGTTTTGGGATTATCCCAGACATTGTGTGTGTGAGAACCGAAAAACCATGTCCTAGGTCAATTTGTGAGAAGATTGCGGCATTTTCGGGGATTTCTGGTGATGCGGTGGTGAATCTTCCGGATATTAATTCGGTGTATGATGTACCTTTCAATGTGCTTAAATCTGGAGTTCTGGATATTCTGAATGATTTTGTGGGCGATACTAAAGAACCAGATATGAGTAAATGGGCAGATTTTTCAGCGTGGCGAGCAACCGATTTTGATAAAACCGTGACGGTAGGTTTGGTGGCAAAATATGTAGGGAATGAAGATACTTATATTTGTGTGACGGAGGCTTTGAAGGCAGCGGCGGCGCATAACAAAGTGAATTTGGAACTAAAATGGGTAAATGCGGAAGATTTGGAAACTAATGCGCCAGAAAAAATGCTTGATGGGCTAGATGGGATTGTGGTACCGGGTGGATTTGG
>CAZHGO010000026.1:0-12186 GCA_964532185.1 uncultured Candidatus Saccharibacteria bacterium
TCATATTTTCCTTTATATTCATGTTATTAATTTAATTATACCACAGAGTACGAGAAAAAGCAATACATGAACGGGTGACGGACCTGGAGGGGGACCCCCACGGAGCATTAAGCGACGTGGGGGAGGAGAAGGTCCGGCAGGACCCGTTCAGAGATTACAAGTTTTCCAGGTCTTCCTCTGTCGGGATCTTACTATCTGGAGTCTCAAAATCCTCAATCGGCGCCACCCCTGTACCTACCGGAATCTTGCGACCGATAATCACATTTTCCTTAAGACCTCTTAGATGATCCACGGAGCCTCTAATAGCCGCACCAATCAAGACACGAGTAGTATCTTGGAAGGATGCTGCAGACAAGAACGAATCCGAATAGATCGAAACCTTAGTGATACCGAGAAGCTTATTCACATAAGTAGCTGGGGTCTTGCCAGCTTCTTCTAGCGACTTATTCTCGGCAATTGCATCAGCCTTAGAAACGATTTCACCAGATACAAAGCGAGAATCGCCTGGATCTTTGATTTCTACCTTGGAGAACATTTGGCGAACCAAGATTTCCAGGTGTTTTGGTGAAATTTCGTGACCCTGAGCTGAGTACACCGAGAGCACATCGTTCATAATGTAGCGCTCAGTCGCCTCAATACCCTTATAGCCCATCAAATCTTGAAGGTTAAGAGAACCAGTGGTGAGCCTATCGCCAGCTTCTACAGTATCGCCGGTCTTTACGACAAGCTCTGCATCGCCAGGAATCTTAATCTCAGCGTGGTCAGAGCCCTCGGCTACGAGCAAAATGGCATCTTTTACAAGCTCTACAATACCAGCCTTTGGTGCCTTAATCGAAGCACCCTCTTTGCTCTTTTTAACGAGAGTTGCACCAGCTTTTACAGATTCACCATCCTTTACTGCAGGTTTACGACCGTTTAATTCAATCCGATCTACTGGACCAGCTTGAGCCTCAATTTTTACGATATAGTGAGATTTCTCATCATTTACGGTGACTACACCATTAATAGGAGAAACGTAAGCTTGACCCTTTGGCGAACGAGCCTCGAGAAGCTCCTCTACACGCGGAAGACCTCTGGCAATCGCACCAGAACCCGCCACACCAGAACCGTGCTTGGTATCAAGCGTTAGCTGCGTACCTGGCTCACCCAGAGATTGTGCTGCAATTACCCCTACCGGTTCATTAGCGGCCACGAGCTCACGAGTAGACATATCTACACCGTAAGCCTTACGCGGCACCCCTTCTACCGCTGTAGTAGTAAGAATCGACTGGATTTTAACAGATTGAATATTGTCGTCTGCTTCAATTTGTTCCGCCACGTCTTTAGAGATTAACTCATCAGCTTCTAGATAGCCTGGAATTGGCTCTGCGGTGTAACGACCAGCAATTCTAGCCGCAAACTCAATCCCAGAAACTTCAGTCTCATTCTTATAAACCGCAAAACCTGGATCCTCCGCTTCTTCATCAGTGGTAAATACATCTTGAGATACATCCACCAAACGACGAGTCAGATAACCAGAGTCCGCAGTGCGAAGTGCTGTAGATACCTGCCCCTGACGCGCACCCCGAGTGGCGATAAAGGATTCCAAAGTATTCAAACCTTTCTTGTAAGAAGATTTAACCGGGAGCTCAATCTCGTTGTTGTTAATATCCACCATAATACCAATCTCAGCCGAAGCGAGCTTGATGTTGGAAATATTACCACGAGCCCCAGAGTTCACCATTACCGCGATATCGGTATCCATCTCAGCAAGTTTCGAAGACAAGAAGTCCGAAATCTTGTTGTCAATATCACGCCAGTTGGCAATCGTCAAACGATAACGCTCATCTTCGGTAGTAAGACCATCGTCAAAGTCTTGCTGAATCATCGCAGTTTTCGCATCACCTTCAGCGATAAAGTCTTCGATTTCATCGTAAGTCGGATAATCATCCTTAGCGGTAGAAATTGAAGCAATTGTCTCATATTCAAATGCCAAATCCTTGAGAGCATCCGCAGTTTTTACCGTCACCTCTGCACCATAAAGGTCAAAGATATCTGCCATCACCTTAGAAAGATGCTTTTTAGTTTGCACCGAATTATCATACGGATAATCTTTTGGCAAAATCTCATTAAAGATCACCCGGCCCAAGGTAGTGTCTCTAGCCTCTTTCTTAGTAAACACTCGAATTGGGGTCTGAAGCGCAATCACACCTTGTTCATAAGCCATTTCTGCCTCATATACAGATGAGAAAGCTTTTGGCTTGTCAGTATCCGTACCAGGCTTATCATAGGTAAGATAATAAGCGCCCAAAACCACATCCTGATAAATCGCAAGCACCGGCGAACCATCAGCTGGTTTCAAAAGATTTTTCTCAGCTGTCATTAGCTCTTTAGCTTCTTTTTGGGCTGCCTCTGATAGAGGTAGGTGTACTGCCATCTGGTCGCCATCGTAGTCAGCGTTAAATCCAGATGCCACCAAAGGATGAAGCTTAATCGCTTTACCATCAATCAATCTAGGTTGAAAAGCCTGCACCGACAAACGGTGAAGAGATGGTGCCCGGTTAAGAAGCACGTATTTGCCTTCAATCACCTCATCTAGAGCATCCCAAACTACCGTTTCTTTAGCTTCAATCAAACGTGATGCTGCACGAATATTATTAGCATGCTCGTGGCCAATTAGCCAAGAGATCACAAATGGCTTAAATAACTCTAGCGCCATCTGTTTAGGCAAACCACACTCGTTAAGTTTTAGTTCTGGACCTACCACAATTACCGAACGACCAGAGTAATCTACCCGCTTCCCGAGAAGGTTCTGGCGGAAACGTCCCTGTTTGCCTTTAAGAAGATCGGACAAGGATTTGAGCTTTCTACGCCCATTAGTAGAATTAGCACCCCTAGAACCATGGGCCGCCGAGTTGTCAATCAGTGCATCTACAGCCTCTTGAAGCATTCGCATTTCGTTTCGGCAGATCACCTCTGGTGCGTTCAAATCCATCAATTTCTTCAACCGATTATTACGGTTAATCACCCGACGATAGAGGTCGTTAAGATCAGATGTTGCAAAACGGCCACCAGGAAGCGCAATCATTGGACGTAGATCTGGTGGAATCACTGGAACTACGGTCAACACCAAATCTTCCGGCTTAATCCCAGCCGCCTGCATACCTTCCAAAGTTTTAAGCCGCTTTTGAATTTTCTTCTCTTTTTGGCCTTTGGCTTCTTCAGCTTGTTTATGAAGATCGTCGATTAGTTTATCAAGATCAATTTCATCAAGCAGTCTCTTAATGGCGGTGGCACCCATTTCTACTGTAATCAAATCTTCGTATTCTTCTGGAAGATTACGATAATCTACCTCGGTAATCACTCCACCTTTTTTGAAGGATTCCAAAAGATTTTTACGAGCAGAATAATCTTCTTCCAGCTCAGCCAACTCTGCGTCACGAGTCTTAACCAAAGCCTCTACATCAGCATCTTTAGCCTTAGCCGCCTCTTTACAGCGCAAGTTGATAGCTTCTCTTGCTGCTATGGTTTGTTGCTCAAGTTGTTCAAGCGTGGCTTGTACAGCCTCATCCTTTGAATCCACAATGAGATAAGTAGCAAAATACACTACTTTTTCGATATTTTTCACGGTAACATCAAGCAGCAAAGATAGTGCAGAGGGCACACCCCGCATAAACCAGATGTGAGCTACCGGCGCGGCAAGCGCAATATGCCCCATCCGTTCACGCCGAGTGATTGACTTAGTTACAAGGTTGCCCTCTTTATCCACCGCTGCTTCACGACTCCGCACGCCCTTAAGCTTAGAATCGTGTGGGTTGATATCTTTAGTTGGCCCAAAAATCCTTTCGCAAAAGAGACCGTCTCTTTCTGGTTTCTGGGTTCGATAGTTAATAGTTTCTGGCTTGGTAACTTCACCATAGCTCCAATTCAAGATGTCATCGCGACTAGCCACTGACAAACGAATGGAGTCAAAGTCAGAAGCACTGATAAAATTATCCATCCACGCCATATTATAGCTCCTCTCCGAGGTCGATAGTACCATCATCTAGGTCCTCATCTCCCTCTGTTATTTCGATACCTTCATCCGCCATCATTGCTGCTGCTTCATTTTCATCAAGATCCAGCGTGACCGGCTCGGTATCTTTCTTATGTTGATCATAAATTGATTGATCATCTTTGGATTTTTCAATCTCTCTCGAAGTCTTTTCAATCACATCACCAGCATCAGCCGATTCACCGTGATCTAGAAGATCTACTTTAAGTCCTAAGCCCTGAAGCTCTTTTACAAGCACGTTAAAGCCCTCTGGAAGTTTTGGCCCCTCAATTGGCTCGTGTTTAATAATCGCTTCATATGCTTTAGCACGACCATAAACGTCATCTGACTTGATGGTAAGCATCTCTTGGAGAGTAGTAGCGGCACCATAAGCTTCGAGTGCCCATACCTCCATTTCCCCAAATCTCTGACCACCGTTCTGAGCTTTACCACCTAGTGGCTGCTGGGTCACCATCGTGTAAGGGCCAGTCGAAC
This sequence comes from uncultured Candidatus Saccharibacteria bacterium, assembly GCA_964532185.1. Classification (GTDB taxonomy): domain Bacteria; phylum Patescibacteriota; class Saccharimonadia; order Saccharimonadales; family Saccharimonadaceae; genus Nanosyncoccus. Next base: position 4,508 of record CAZHGO010000026.1, read on the forward strand.
GAGCGTGGATCTTATCTTCTACCATGTGATGAAGCTTAAGCATATGCATCACACCTACCGACGTCCTCTCGTCAAATGGCTCACCGGTAAGACCATCGAAGAGTTGTACTTTACCGTCTCTAGAAAATCCGGCTTTCTCGAGCTCATCGGAGATGATTTCGTCTGGCACCCCGTTAAATGGTGGGGTAGCTACCTTATAACCAAGCGCTCTAGCGGCCATACCAAGGTGAATTTCAAAGAGCTGCCCCAGATTCATACGCGAAGGTACACCCATTGGCGAAAGCAAAATATCAATTGGCGTTCCATCTTCCATAAATGGCATGTCTTCTACCGGAAGCACCCGGGAAACCACACCCTTATTACCGTGACGACCAGCGAGCTTATCACCTACACCAATCTTACGCATTTCCGCTACATAAATCTTGATTTGCTTAATCACACCGGCTTTGAGTTCGTGACCTTGTTCACGACAAGTTTCAGCATCATAAACACGTACGTCTACAACTTTGCCCACGGAAGAACCATTCATCCGCACTGAAGTGTCACGCACATCGTTGGCTTTTTCACCAAAGATAGCACGGAGCAATCTTTCCTCAGAAGAGAGCTCTCTTTCGCCCTTTGGTGTAATTTTACCTACCAAGATGTCGCCATTTTTTACTTCAGAACCAATAGTTACAATACCATCTTCGCCAAGGTGTCTCAGAGAATGCTCAGATACGTTTGGAATATCACGAGTCACCTGTTCTGGGCCAAGCTTGGTTTCACGTACTTCTACGTCAAAGTCTTTAATGTTGATAGAGGTAAGCGTATCATCTTCTACCAAACGGTTAGAAATCACGATCGCGTCATCCATATTATAACCACGCCATGGCATAAAGGCGACCAAAAGATCGCGACCAAGTGCGAGCTCCTTATCGTGGATAGAAGCACCCTCAATCAGAGCATCACCGGCTTTAACTTTTTGGCCTCGCGAAACCACTGTACGCTGATTATAACAACGGTCATCATTGGTCTTTTCAAAATGAGTGAGCTTATATTCTTTATCTCCACCCTTGTCATAGGTTACAATCACAGATTCGCCATCGGCTTTTTTCACCACACCGGCACCTTCTGCCATGATTAGCTGTGAAGTGTTTTTGGCAACTTCACGCTCAATACCTGTACCTACAATTGGGTTGTCAGTTCTAAGTAGCGGCACTGCCTGTTTCTGCATGGCGCAAGCCATCAAGCTCCGGTCTACCCGGTTTTTCTCTACAAATGGAATCAAACTTGCTGATACACCCAAAATTTCCTTGTGTGCGGCATCCACATGAGTAACTTTTTTGGCTTCTACCTGAGCTGGCTTACCATGCACCCGAGCCGACACCCAGTCTTCTTTAAATTTACCATTTTTGTCTAATTTTACTGAGGCATCGGCGATAATTTTATCATCCTCAGTAGCAGCATCCATATAAACTACTTCATCAGTAATTTTGCCATTTTTTACCACAAGATATGGCGCTTCAATAAAGCCATATTCGTTAATTCTAGCATAAGTAGCAAGGTTGAGCACCAAACCCACGTTGCCACCTTCTGGCGTCTCTACGGTACAAATTCTACCATAGTGAGTTGGGTGAGCATCACGCACGTCAAAGCCGGCACGTTCCCTTGTCAAACCACCAGGACCCATCGAGGAAAGACGACGCTTGTGTGCGAGCTCGGAAAATGGGTTCACTTCGTCCATGAGCTGCGAAAGCTGTGAAGTCGAGAAAAACTCCTTCACCGCTGCCACCACTGGGCGCGGATTAATAAGCTGAAGTGGCACCGCATCATCTGGATTTGCCATTGACATTCTATCTAGAATATTGCGTTGTAATCTAAGCATACCCAAGCGGAATTGCCTTTGTACCAATTCACCCACCAATTTTACTCTACGATTAGAGAGCGAATCGATATCATCCGCTGGATCTTGGGTATTATTAAGGCGGATAATCTCAGAGATAATTGCCACCACATCCTTCATTTGGAGTGTGCGGTACTCTGGCTCATTTGGCGTATCAAAGCCAAGTCTCCGATTCATCTTAAACCGACCAACTTTAGAATAATCATACCGCTTTGGATCAAAGAACATCCGATCAATCATGGATTTAGCGTTTTCTACCGTAGCCAAATCACCTGGACGAATCCTTCGATACACCTCAAGAAGAGCTTCACCTTGAGTAGAAGTCGGATCTTTCTCAAGAGTAGTTTCGATAAATTTCTTTTCGCCGTTATCAACCTCAGCAAATGCTTTTTTAATTTCGCTTTCCTTCATCCCAAGAGCTCTTAAGAAAGTAGTTACTGGAATCTTGCGACGGCGGTCAATTTTGACTGAAATCGTACCATTGGCAGTAGTTTCAAACTCCAACCATGCCCCACGACCAGGAATAATCTTCGCCCCGTAAAGATTGCGCACGCCGATATTTTCTGCAGTGAAAAATACACCCGCCGAACGAATCAACTGCGATACAATCACTCTTTCGGTACCATTGATGATAAAGGTTGCCCGCTCAGTCATACAGGGGTAATTACCAAAGTAAATCTCTTGTTTTTTCTTAGTTTTAGTCTTTTTGTTCTCAAGTTCTACCGTCACATAGAGTGGCTTTTCGTAGGTGGCTAAATTGTATTTAGCCTGCTGCTCACTCTCCTGTGGCTCTTTAAACTTGTATTCTTTGAATCGAAGCGAGAATTTTTGACCAGTATAATCGTCAATCGGATTAAGCTCGTCAAAAACCTCTTGCAGCCCGTTTTCTGTGAAGTCTTCCCAAGATTTTTTTTGATGGATCACCATATCTGGGACTTCAACCGCTTTGTCCTCCTCAGTGAAGAACACGCGTTCCTGCTTAGGTTTTGTCGCCATTTTACCTCTTTTATTTAGTGTTGATAGTATCTTTTTGGCAGCACAAGTCTCCACAACCGGTACTGTCTCAGCGCCGAAGATTACTGCTACAAGCCTCCCCCTGGGGATTCGCCATTTCCCCTAAAGAATCTGGGCTCAAGCACACTACTTCTTAACCCCATTATAGCACACTTTATCAAAAAATTCAAGATTAAAATTTGTCATATAATGTTACCAGGTGGGGCTAATCCAACCCTGGATCAACCGCTCAAAATCCAGCAGAGGATATCCATCAAAAAGAGAAATCTAAGAGTTGCTCTTGCCAAAAAGCAAGGTCTATACCTATGTTATTTCGCCGACAGACGAAATAATCAAAAAAGCAACTCTCTAAAGACGTGCTAATGGGCTAAACCCTCGTTGGTTGTTGTAAAACGGGAAACGTCTAAAAATCAGGTTCAAAAGAACAGAAAAGGCGGTCACTTTCTACCAGGTGCCAAAAAACGTATTTGCTAGCCAGGGCTTCTCCTTAGCGGCAACTACAACTCCGGCGGCGCCAACAACGTCGCTCAGAACGGCAACTACTGGTCGCGTAGCGCTTACTCTAAGGGCATGGCGTACAACTTGAACCTGAATAGCTCGGCGGTCAACCCTCAGAATTACAACAATAAGTACAACGGTAGGTCAGTGCGCTGTGTGGCCTATGGTTCCTAGGGCCACTGGTTGGGTATAGGTTCCGAGTTCGCGTCCGGTGGAGTTTCGTACTCTCCCCAAGACTTCTTAAAAGCCCCATCTACCAAAAAAACAAAATTAATAGTTATACCACCACCCCATTTGTTCAAACACTCTATAAGCCAACTTTTTGCCATTCATATGTTTAAGCCGCCCAAGATACGAAGTTACCGCCGCCACATCTCTATACCCCATCCCCACTTCTGCCAAATTTTTACAAAAATTATTCTTAAACCTCCTCGTCGGTACCGTATGAAAAAGATAGACTACCGCACCCAAAAACTCCACCCCTTTATGCACTTCCTGAAAATAGCGTTTCCGTGGATGCAAAATTAAATCCATTTCCTCTTTCAAAAACCTCTCAATTTTTGGCACATCCGCGAGCAACCTCTTCCGATCTTTCTCGGAAACCACAATATAAAAATCATCCACATATCGCCCATAAGTTTTACAACCCAGCTCAAAGGTAATGTATCTATCTAATAAATCCAAATAAATATTGGACAAAAGTTGCGAAGATAAATTTCCAATTACAATTCCCACTCCAGGGGCTTGGCAAAACAACGATTTTTCTCTAGGCAGCTTCTTCCAATCAGCCCAGCTTCCCCTAATTTTCACCCCCTCACAGGGTTTATCAAAAATCACTTCACGCCACAGATATTCTAACAATTTACGGGTCTTGGGATTGTCTTTGTATTGCCGAGCTAGCCCCCAACAAACTCTCTCATATAATTTTTCATGCCTCAGGCTCATAAAATACCCCTTAATATCTAATTTCAAAACATAGGTTGGCACGGTATAGTTACAAGACGTACTCCTGATATATTTTTTTAGTCTCTCTATTCCATAAATTGCACCCTTGCCCTTTCTACAAGAATAGGAATCGTTAATCAGCCTCTTATCCCACCAATCATAAATCATATCATAGAGAAAATGATGGACAATTCTATCTCTAAATGGTGCTGCAAAAATCTCTCTCACCACTGGCTTTTCAATAATAAAAGCAATTCCTCGCCCCGGTTTATAGACGCCTGTCCAAATATCATGTGTCAGTTGCCTCAAATTCTCCATCAAATTCATCTCAAAAAGGTAGACATCACGGGTCATTGCTTTACCTTTTCTAGCCTTTCTTTCAGCCTGATAAAGTTTCCAAAACAACCAATCTTCAGCTAGATACCATTCCTTATCTTCCATCATCTTTCTTTTTGGTTTGACGATTTTCAATCGCCCCAGCAGTTTTCTTTTGGACTTTTCTTAGTTTTACCAAAATTAAATATATCACATTATCATCCATAATTTTAAGGTCCGAAATCACTTTCATTCTCGCGCTTATATGTCTCAAAGTTCTTACCAATTCTTGTAAATACGCGTCTATATCTTCGTGACCATTCGCCGCCTCAATAAATCCTTCCATCGCTTCCACCATCAAAGTTACCAATTCATTTCCCACTGTCTCTCTACTTACTACTTCCATTTTTCTCACTGCTTCATAGATTTGTCTCGTCAAAAGCTCCATTTCGTATCTTAGCGCCGGATAGACTTCCGACGGCAAAACCAAACTATTGATGCGCTTTTTCAGCTCTTCCTCTTCTGTGAGCATAGCTTTATACTCTACCGGATCAACTGTATAGCCAAGGTCGTATACTTTTACCCCGTCGTCAAAACTGGATAGCGTAATACAAACCTTTTCCATCTTCTTTTCTAGGCTAGGCAAATCGTGAATTAGACACACTGGCTTGTTTGACGTCATCTCAAAATCCGAATCCGACTTGAGCGTAGCGACAATTTTGAGTCTTTTTGCTACGTCATGAACATAAATTACCGCCGAATGGTCAAACATTTTATGCATACCATTTGCGTCTTCCACCACTGCCAGCTTGTTATAGTTATCTTTTTCCCAACCCAGCACCCTACGTTTGATATCGTAATAGTGCGTCTTACTTATCTTAGTTTTCTTTTCTTCAGATTTTTTGCTCATTTGTTACCTTTCTTTTTTCCAAGAGAAATCTTGGGGAGAGTACGAAACTCCACCGGACGCGAACTCGGAACCTATACCCAACCAGTGGCCCTAGGAACCATAGGCCACACAGCGCACTGACATACCGTGGTACTTAACGCCGTAATACTGAGGGCCGACCGCCGAGCTATTCAGGTTCAAGTAGTACGCCATGCCCTTAGAGTAAGCGCTACGCGACCAGTAGTAGCCGTACTGAGCGACGCCGTCGGCGCCGCCGGAGTAGTAGCGGCCGCTAAGGAGAAGCCCTGGCCTTGGCAGGCCAGAAGTATTATCACAACCACGCGAATCAGTGCTTGTGCAAACGGTTGGGTTATCTACCAACATAGCAGTAGCCGATGGGTAGTTATTATAAAGTACGTTAAAATCACTATCTGACCTATCACTGGTGCTGCCAGAAAGTGGCACCCCACCACCAGAAGGCAGATACCAGTTCTTCGGGCAGATAGATGAACTTACATCCTTATACCCTGTGCTTGTCCCAACTGGAGTAATACTAGATGTGCCTGAGCTGGCTGTAGCAGAATACCAGTTGTAATAGCAACCTACATAATTATTACTACTAGCACTATCTGGAGCGCAATAGTAGGCATTATTGTCGTTATAATATGTGGTACTAGTATGCCTATCTTCACAAGTACCCGTTACACAAGATGTGTAAGTAGTAAATTTGCCTGGAGATGCCACTTTGCCGTTAAGTGTCCACGAACTAGCTGAGATATTAGAGTCTGCGTTGGTCAAAGTAAGTGACGAAACGTTAGTACCGAGCTTTAAGTTCTGCGTCATCCAACACTTATCATCTTTAAGCTTAGCGATGTAGTAAGTGTAGTTGCCACTTCTTGTGTCCGTAAGTTGAGTGACTTCATTGACTGTAACTGCATGGCAAAGGTTAGCGTCCATATCTTGCATCATGTAGTAGCTACCAGATTTAGTTTTACCAGCAGCAAGGTATGCTTCATCAAAGGTGGTAGGATCCCAATAAGCATATAAGTTGATATTGGTGCTATATTGAGTTGGGTCTATAGTAATACTAGTGTCATAGGAATTACCTGGGCAAACCGTAGCGGGGAAATAGTTATTAGCATCCGCTGTAGGAATCTGGTCGCACCACTTTACAAAGGTGTAAGTGTCACCGCTAAGCCCGCTTCTGGTAGGCCCAGTAGCACCGCCACTATATTGCGGATTTAGAGCAATAGTAGATGATGTATTGTAAGCGTTGGATTGGGTAGCGATAGTAGAACTATTATTAACTCCATCATAGTAGTTAATATCATACGCGGCATAGGTAGCAGTAGCAGTAAAGACTAGAGTGTTTTTGTAAGTACCGGCAGGTTGGTTGTAGTCTATTTTGGCAGCAAAGTCTAGTGTAGTATTATCACCATTAGTAGCTACGTGATTAGTAGCTAGATTAATGTTTTGGGTGAATGGGAAATAGTTAACCGTAACAAGGCTAGGGTCTGTATCAGAAGCTGAGACTTTGTAGCCCCATTTATTAGTACAATCAGAAGTAGTGCAGTTTCTAAAGTCTGAATCTGAATAACCACCAGAACGAGTGGCAAGTGTAGGAATAGTAGCAGAAACAGAATCTACTGTAGCATCTCTATCTAAGTCTGTACTACTATTAGAAGTAGAAACAAATAATTGGTAACCAGTGATATTATTAGTAGCTACCTTGATATCTACGGATTTAGAATCAAAAGTCTTACTATTGGGATTTAAGTTTAATACTACACTAGAAGTGGCTACGCCACCAGAAGTGACGGAGACATTAAGCGACGGCGCAATATTCACATTGTAATCCACGCTCTCCGCGTGAGTATTTTTGGAACCCATTAATGCCAACCCAGCTACGCCAAGCATCAGCAATATTGCGCCAAATACTGGCAAGCTCTTTCTTATTAATTTTCCCCCCTCAAGTATTCTCGCTCCGCGCGACCTATATATATATATATATATATATTATTTAGGAATTTAAGTATAACCTCGTTCATACCACCATTATACCACAACCGTTTCCAAAATTACAAGATTTTGCGAGTTTTAGAAATATAAATAGTGTTTCATTCCTAAAACTTGTAA
>CAZHGO010000027.1:0-12013 GCA_964532185.1 uncultured Candidatus Saccharibacteria bacterium
TTCCAATCGTCTCCACATCCGGCTCAATATAATTCATCGTATCAATAATCGCCAGACCATCATACACCGACCCGCCCGGAGAATTAATATATAGTTTAATCGGTTTTTTATTATCTTCATGCGCCAAATACAATAACTGCGCAATCACCAAATTTGCCGTGTGAGAATTTACATCTTCACCAAGAAACACAATTCGGTCATTTAGGAGTCTCGAATAAATATCATAGGCTCTTTCACCTTTATTGGTTTCTTCCACCACCGTTGGTACTAAATAATCTTTCATTTTACTCCTTTACTAATTTTAATTTATTACGATTTAATTTGAGAGTTGGAATATCACCTTTTACCAATCGCTCTGCAATGATTTCTTCCGACAGAAGCGATTCCACTTCATCTTCAATCTTCCGCCTAAGCGGTCTAGCCCCATTTTTCGGATCATAACCTTTCTCAATCAAATAATTTTTCGCTTCTTCTTCTACTTTTAAGCCAATCCCTTTCGCCGCCAAACGCTTCTTTAGTTCATCAATCAAATTATCAAAAATCTTTTCTACATTTTGGCGCGTCAAAGCGTGAAATACCAACACCGAATCCAGCCGATTAATCAGCTCCGGCCGCATCGCTTTTTTAAGGGCCTTAAAAGCATAAGATTTATTTTCTTCGTATTCCTGTTCAAGCGCTTTTTTGTCCTTGGCAGTTTTCGCAGAGAATCCCAGCTCCGATTCTCTATACATATCCGCCGAGCCAAGATTACTCGTTAAAATCACAATCGTATTATTAAATTTTACTTTATTACCTTGCCCATCCGTCAATACTCCATCTTCCAAAATTTGCAGGAGCATATTAAACACATCCGGATGCGCCTTTTCAATTTCATCAAACAAAATCACTGAATATGGTTTCCTTCGCACTGCCTCAGTCAACTTACCACCATCTTCATAGCCCACATAACCCGCCGGTGCCCCCACGAGCCTAGATACATTATGTTTTTCACCAAACTCACTCATATCAATTTTAATGAGAGCATTTTCCCCACCAAACACTTCCCGTGCAATCACGCGAGCGAGTTCGGTTTTACCTACACCCGTTGGCCCCATAAAGATAAACGAACCAATCGGCCTTCTAGAATCCGCAATTCCAGACCTACCACGCCGAATTGCCTTAGACACTGCCGACACTGCTTCATCCTGCCCCACAATTGATTCCTTAATATGAGACTCAAGATCAAGCAACATCTTCATTTCCGAACCATGCACTTTAGATACTGGAATTCCAGTTTTAAGAGAAATCGCCTGTGCCAAATTTTCTTCCGAAAGCACCGGTGCTTCCGCCAGTTTTTTCGCGCCAGATTTTTCTAATTTTTTGATTTCTTTTTCTAGGCGCAATTTTTCGGTTTTATAGTTAGCTGCTTTTTCATAATCTTCTGCCTCCGCCGCTTCAGTAATTTTATTTTCCAAACTTTCCACCTGAATTTTTAGCTTCTTATATTTACCACCACCTTTTTTATCCGCCGCTACTTTACAAATTGCCGATGCCTCGTCAATCACATCAATCACTTTGTCCGGCATAAATCTATCATTAATATATCGTCCACTCATATTAATCGCGGTTTCAATCACTTCATCCGGAATCACCACACCGTGGTGTTCTTCGTAATGTTTTTTAATTCCTTTCAGAATTCTAAAAGTTACGGTGCTAGAAGGTTCTTCCACCATCACCGTTTGAAAACGCCTAGACAGCGCCTTGTCTTTTTCAATCGTTTTTCTATATTCATCCAATGTGGTCGCACCAATCAAATGTAAAGAATTTCTAGCTAGTTCCGGCTTCAAAATATTCGCCGCATCCATGGAGCCTTCGCCATTTCCCGCCCCACACAAAAGATGAATCTCATCAATAAATAGCAGTATAGAATCGTCAGAAACCGCCTCATCAATAATTCCTTTAATTCTCTCTTCAAATTCGCCCCGGAATTTTGTCCCCGCCACCACCGACGACAAATCCACCTGATAAATATGCTTGCCAATCAAATTTCCCGGCACATTTTGCTCCGCAATTCTCGCCGCCAAACCTTCCACAATCGCGGTTTTACCCACGCCCGCTTCGCCAATTAATACTGGATTAGATTTAGTCCGGCGAGACAAAACCGTCACCACGCGTTCAATTTCGTTTTCCCGCCCAATCACGGTATCAAGATTTCCATTCCTGGCTTCTTCCGTCAAATCTTTTCCGTATTTTTTCAAGAACTTCAAATTCGAAGTTTTCAAAAATTCCGCCTTTTTGGCTTTTATCTTCTCATCCTCGGTTTGCTTTTCTACTAAATCTTCCACTTCCGCCATCAAATTTTCAATATCGGCTTTAAGCTCAATCAAAATCAGAGCCGCCCGCGAATTCGGCTGCGACAAAATTGCATATAATATATGCTCGGTCCCAATCACAGATAAGCCCTCTTCGTTCACAAAATTCTGCGCCATTCTCAAAGTCAAAACTACCGCCTCAGATAGTGACATCATCGCCATATCCGAACCCGGCACTTCCACCGCAGTTTTATTTAACATTTTTTCCACATCAGAAAGTGTAATTCCTTCTTTTCGCACCAACTCCGCACCCGTAGAAGTATCCTGAGCCAAAATTCCCATCAAGAGATGTTCGGTACTCATATAACCATTATTATATTTTTTACTATAAAAATCCGCCTTCTGCAAAGCAAACTTTGCATTTTCAGACAAATGATTCATTATCTCACTAAATTCAGCATTCATAATGATATTATAGCACAGAAAATTAGCACTTGCAAGGTTAGAGTGCTAAAAAAGTCCCTGCAGGACTTTTTTAGAAATAATCAGTTTTTGAATCGGAATTCACTTTCGATTCAAAAACCTAACTAGCCTTTTCTGCTAAACTCTTTTCCTCCGGAAAAGAGTTTAAGAGCACACTACGTCGTTCGCGTGTACCCAACCTTCAACCGTGCCACCGTCAAGATATTCACCTTCTACCTTAGCTGCCCGCATCACTCCACCTTTTTCAATATAAGTCGCAAATGGATCTGTAATCATATATTCTTGATCAGTCGGCCCAAAATCATTATTATGGACATATTCCACAATTTCTTTCAGCATAGATGGCGAAAGAATATATTTAGAAACCGAGGCCAAGCCCGTCACCTGCTCTGGCGCTGGTTTTTCGGTAATTTTTACAATCTTGTCATCTTCAATTGTCAAAGCCCCACCATTAAGAAGCGCTTCATAAGGATGGTCAATCGCACAGAGTGCCGACTCATCCTCGCCTTTCACGGATTCAATTAGCATCTGTGCCGAAGATTTTCCATCAGGGTTCCAAATAAAATCATCCCCCATAAACACCAACACTGGTTCATTAATATTATATTCTTCTACTACTAACGCCACTGGCACCGCTGTACCATATTTTGCCGACGGATCCTGCGCCACATAGTGAATTGTCACATCATCCGGCAAAGTTTTAGCCTTTTCCAATTTATCTTCCTTACCCCGTTCTCTAAGATACAAATTCAAAGCCAAATTATCTTGATAAAAGGCCCGGACTTGACAAGGTTCCACATTAGAAACCACCATATAGATGTCTTTCACACCAGCTTTAATCAACTCTTGCACCGAATAATCTACCAAAGGCCGGTTTCCCACCGGAAGCATAGATTTTTCAATAATTTTAGTAATTGGTAATCTCCGGGTGCCCCAACCCGCCACCGGAATAATAGCTTTTCTAATTTCCATAATACCGATATTATATCACAGATTTAGAATTCTTCAATGAATTCCATTTTGCGGCGAATATAAAATCTATTCACAATATATACTGCTACAAACACCCCTATAGCCACCATAATCAAAGTCCGGACTGCATCAAAGTTGGATTCACCGTTATCCTTAGCTGAATCCGCAATCACCCCAGTAGATTCCTTGGATACCGCACCAGCCTTCGGCCTCAGCATCAAGCTCATTCCATCAGTAGTGCCTGCCGCATCCACAATAATAAATCTCTTGGTACCATCTTCACTTTGATTTACCGAAATAATCCCGTTAGCTTCACCATCTTCCCAAGTAATCTTAAAGGCATGCTCACCCGCCGATAAAGATTGTGAAAACGCGTTAGAAAGTATCACCGAAGTCGCCCCACCTTCACTTACTTTGAAATAATCCACCGGCACCGCTTCCTCATCAATTACAAGTTCCTTAAAGGTGCTATAATCAGCCCCCGCTCTTAACATAATTCTTTCACCCACGCCAAACACTTCACCAGAATTCAAAACTGGATAAATCTTAGACCAGATCGCATTAATCTTGAGAGATAATGGCCCATCTACACCCACAATCAATTCGTCACCAGCCTTCGCCAGCATATCATCTTTACCTTCTAATCTCCAACCCTTAAAGATGTAGCCTTCCTTAGTTGGCACCTTCTCCGCAATAATAAATGAACAAGTTCCCATAAAGGTTTCACACTTTTGCGCATCCGGCACATCTTTAGCCCCTTCCGCCACATATTCCAAAGTAAACACCGTCACCGGATTCCAGTTTGCCACCAAAATCGTTACCGATTCCGTCACCGTAATCTCCGTACCCGGCATCACCACTTCAATACCCTTTTGCCAGTTCATAAATTCAAACGAGGGCCTTGTCGGCATCAAATCCGACAACACGAATTTGCAAGAACCAGTCGCACTCTTACATTCCTGTGCTACCGGCACACCACTACCGCCATTGCCCTCATAAATCAAAGTATAGGTTTTTACTTCTGCCCACACCGCTTTTAGTACCAGCACATCTTCAGTAGAACGACTTCTCACCGACGCCCCCGGCGCATAAGTTATAGACGTATCGTTTATTTTTTGCCAACCTACAAATCCATAGCCATCTTTAGTCGGCACTACATCAGAGATCATAAAATCACAGGTCTCAAGATAACTTTCACAAATCTGTACATTTGGTGCACCCACGCCACCATCAGCATCATATTCTAAGACAAAGCTCTTCAAAACTCTATATTTTGCCACCAAATCAAGCGTTAAATTATCGTCATCCAAAACTACCTCATCACCCTTGCTATAATATTTATCATCGGATTCATCATACCAAGCATAAAATTCACCATCTTCGCTTTCTGGAATCATATCAGTCACAATAAATTTATGTTCAGTTTCTTGACCGCTATAACTTTCTGAAGTAAATAAAGTCTCACCATTATAATAATTAAGCACAAACTCATTAGCCACCGATTCTGGCTCATCGACAGGTTGTTCATCAGCAGAGCTTTCATCACCTTCTGCATCTACTTCTGTACCAGTAGTCAAACCAATTCCATCAGTATCCGCCGGGTCTACTGGATCATCTGCCCTAGACACTCCTTGAAATACGAAAACCCCCACAATTACCAAAATCGCACCCGCTACGGACAGCAACTTCGTAAAAATCCCTTTCTCATTTTTCACCATATGACATGACCTTTCTTACCTTCCATTATAGCGAAAAAACTGCTTATGTCAACAAAAAACTTAAAAATTATAGCCCAAATTGTGCGTCCGAAAGCGCTTCCGCATCAAACGGATTCTGATAAGCGTTCAAGGCATCCACTTCGATTTGCAATTTTTTCAAATATTCTTCCAAGACTTCTTTATTAATCGGCCCAGTTTTTTCAAAAGTATAATCGCCTTCTTCACCTTCTTCTTCGTCTTCTACTTCTTCCGTATCTGGCAAATATCCCGGACGTGATCTGTCAAGATAGATATCTCCCGAATAATGATAAATTGCCAAGGAAACCGTAGTCAGACACAATGTAATAAAAATTGAAACACACGCCAGAATAATTAACTTTTTTCCGCCCCTAGTTAGACCTTTCTGATTTTCTTCACTATTGTCCATTTTTTAAAGTCTCCACTAGTTTTACCTGTTCATCCGTCATGGCTTTCAGTTTAGTCACATCTTTATTTACGATTTTACGTTTTTCTCTTGCCACCAACAATTTTTCATAAAATCTCGCTGGCTCACTTTTACAATTTATATTTACCAGCTCTTCCAACGCCTGTTGATAAATAATAAAATCACTTACAAAACTGCTCCTTTTATTGGCAAAATTAGTTTGGTTCTCAAGCAGTGCTGTATTAGAAATATTATTTTCCACCAAACGCAGATTTAAAGGCGTAATAAAATTCGTTAAAATTGTTTCATAATACCGCCCAAGATATACTCGTGTCCGAGAATCCGCCCGTTGCAAAGATTTCAAACTGTCTTTAATCGTATCACAATGGTCTATAATCGTATTTATTTGCATATCAGACAAACTGTTTTCATTATTTTCTTCACCTTCCGCAAAAACATTCGTACCAAAAAAGCCAACAAAAACCATCATGCCTATCAAAACCAAACTTGCGCTTTTCAAAATCTTCATATATATTATTATAGCATGTTATTGCTGGCTAATCGTAGAGTCATCAAACTTGATATAGTTATCAGCATTAGTGAGCATTTCTTTAATCAAAAGATAACTTTCCACCCACCAGCTCATTTCACTTTCACTTGCTTCCGGCTCTGTGGTTGGCCCTTGATAGTAATAGTTGTAATAGTCATCATACCAAATCAAACGCCCCGCCGCCGCTCGCTCATATCGTGGAACTCTATTAACAATACCCATCGCATTCCCATTCTTGGATTGTTTTGCAAAATCCGGTGTATAGTTTGCGCCAGTATCTTTTCTTACACCCCAAATCAAAACCGAGGAATATTCATCCTCATCATAATCAAAGCTAATGTTAGTAAGACCTGATACAATTTTAATTTTCATATTCCAATCTTTGAGATAAATATATTCATCATCTACCAAATTTTCATGTCCACCAGAAGTCACAATTTGATTAGCTAGTTCCAGAGTAGCTTTGTTTTGATTAATCATTGCTACTACACCAAACACCACTCCGCCAAGCGCAATGATAACTAGCGCAACTAGTCCAAACATCATTTTTTTCTGTTTAGATTCTAGCGCAGTTAATTTTACTTGCGCTCCCCGGTCTTGCGGTTTTTTATTATCGGATTTTTTAACTTCAGCTTTTTTAACTTCGACTTTTTTAATTTCCGCCTTCTCAGCTTTTTCGGCTTCAAACTTTTCAAATTCCGCTCTTCTGCCCTCTACCCGATTAATTCCTTTTTTAGAAACTTCATCCACATTCTGGCGCATTGGTGCTACATCTACCGTCATCGCACCTTCTTTCATCGGCATCACAGTTTTGCCTTCGGCATGAATTTCTTTTACTTCTATCTCGTCATCATCTTCGTCAATATCGTCCAAAACATCCTCATCTACCGTTTCATTATCAAAAATTTCATCTTCATTATTTTCGTCATCTTCCGCTGCATCATCAGAAGCCGAACCCATCTTCATTTCCACTTCGGCTTCCGCTCGAATCGTTTCTACACTTTTCTCACGTTCGTCCGGAAATTTGTCATCCACAGACTTCATCGCCCACACCAAAGGATCCGCACCAGCTGCTTTAATCTGAGCTCTTCTTTTGTCTTCTTCAGTCGGCATCGGCTTTGGCCGTTCTCTGCGTCTTCTACGCATTAAAATCTCCGCTTATGTTTAGACCATTATATCACAAAAACCATAAAAACAATACTAATTTCTTTTCAGCATCACCGTGAAAGCTTCTGGCGGTATATCTATCTTCCCAAACCTTTTCATCCGCGCTTTCCCACGTTTTTGTTTTTCTAGTAGTTTGGCTTTTCTATCTCTATCACCAGTATGGATTTTAACGAGCACGTCTTTTCTATACGCACCAATCGTCTCCCGAGCTATGATGCGAGCGCCAATCGCTGCCTGAAGCGCCACCTCAAAGTTTTGTCTTGGAATCACTTCTTTTAATTTCTTCGTCACTTCCCGGCCAATCGCCTCGGCCTCCGTCTTGTGCGCCATTACCGAAAGCGCATCCATTCTTTCTCCTGCCACCAAAAAATCAATTCTCACCAAATCTTCAACTTTGTAGCCATTAAGTTCGTAATTAAACGAAGCGTACCCACTCGTGGCTGATTTTAATTGATCATAAAAATCGGTGAGCAAATTTGCCATCGGTGCTTCAAAATCAATCACCGCCCGCTCTTCAATATAAGAAAGATTGGTTTGAAGTCCACGTTTTTCGTTAATCAAATTTAGCACATTCCCAATCATCTCGCGTGGTACAATAATTTCACCCTTCACCCACGGCTCGCGAATCTCCGCCACTTCCGTCATATCGGGAAGTTCCGACGCCGATTTAATTTCTATCAACTCACCATTATTAAGTAGCACTTCATAATTGGTAGAAGGATTGGTAATAATTAGATCTAGCCCAAACTCCCTCTCCAACCTTTCTTTGATAATATCCATGTGAAGAAGCCCAAGAAACCCGATTCTAAGACCAAATCCCAAAACCGGCGAATTTTCTGGCGCATACTGCAAAGCCGAATCAGAAAGCGACAACTTTTCAATCGCTTCTTTCAAATCTTTGTATTGGTCATTAGAAACCGGGAAAAATCCCGCATACACAAATGGCAACACGTTTTTGTACCCCGGAAGTGGCTGAGTAGCTGGATTTTTTACCAAAGTTACTGTGTCACCTACTTTTGCTTCACGCGTAGTTTTGAGGTTCGTCACAATATAGCCAATTTCGCCAGCCTTCAAGTTATCTCGCGGAGTCATTTTTGGCGTGAGAATCCCCACCTCGAGCGCCAAACCTTTAGTCTCCGCCGCCATCATCAAAATCTCCGCATTCTTATCGATCTCACCTTCAAACACTCTCACATACAACACCACGCCACGATAATCATCAAAATAACTATCAAAAATCAAAGCCTGAGTTTTAGCACTCGTATCGGTATCTATTTTAATATCAAGTTCAATTAATCTATCTAGAATTTTATCAATATTAAGCCCAGTTTTTCCTGAAACCTCAATGATTTCATCTCGCGAGCAACCCAAAAGCGAAATTATCTGTGCCGCCACTTTTTCTACATCCGCCGCCGGAAGATCCACTTTATTAATCACCGGAATAATTGTAAGATCCTGCTCTAGAGCTAGATATACATTGGCCAGAGTCTGCGCCTGAATCCCTTGCGTCGCATCTACGACAAGAACCGCTGTTTCCACCGCTTGAAGAGAACGTGACACTTCATACGAAAAATCCACGTGCCCTGGTGTATCAATTAGATTCAAAGTATACCCTTTCCACTGCATCGTCACCGGCGCTAGCTTAATGGTAATACCCTTTTCCCGCTCCAAATCCATAGAATCCAGAAGTTGTGATTTCATCTCACGTTTAGACACCGTCCCGGTGATTTCCATCATCCTATCCGCAATCGTAGATTTACCATGATCAATATGCGCAATAATACAAAAATTCCGAATCTTTTCTATTTCAGATACCATATATTATATATTATATAACATTTTTATATATATTCAAAATCGGAGTTGACTTATTAATTAGTGTACGGTAGAATAATATTAGAGTTTTATGTTATTTGCTTCTTCTGAAGCAAATAATTTTTATCTGGAATAATCCAAACAAAAGATTTATTTCTAAACCCATAGAACCCTCCTTTCTCCCCGCAAGTTTTTAAAATTGCCAACCCCGTATCGTCTAGGCTAGCACACCATGATGGGAAAATCAACCCCCTACCTCTTGCTTATGCTAAAATAAAAAAGTGTTGTAAAATGTACAACACTTTTTTACCACCAAAACCGTGATTATTTCACACCAATCATTGAAAGACTTAGCTTTCCGCGTTCAATCGCCACCAACCGTACGCGTACTTTGTCACCCACGTGCAACACTTCTTCCACAGATTTTAGCCGCTTACCTTCCACAATTTGCGAAATATGGAGCATCCCGTCAATGCCAGGCAAGATATTTATAAACGCACCGAAGTCTTTAATATTCACCACAGTGCCTTCGTAAATTTTACCAACCTCTGGTTCCTCAGTAAGATCTTTCACCCACTTCACCGCCATCTCAATAGATTTAGCGTCTGTGCCAGAAATAGTCACGAGACCATCCTCAGAAATATCAATTCCAGCACCAGTTTCGGAAGTAATCTTATTAATCATTTCCCCACCTTTACCAATCACCGCGCCAATTTTATCTTTACTAATTTTTACCTTCTCAATTCGTGGTGCAAAATCCGAGATCTTAGCACGCGGCTCTTTAATCACTTCCAAAATATGTTTCAAGATAAACATTCGCCCATCATGGCTCTGTTTAATTGCCTTCTCAAGAATCTCTACCGGCAGCCCATGCACCTTCATATCCATCTGAAGTGCGGTGATACCTTCTGTAGTACCAGTTACCTTAAAGTCCATATCTCCAGCAAAATCTTCTGCATCCATCAAATCGGTGAGAACATAAGCCTTATCAATATCCGAGGCTTCAATTGGTTGGCCTTTTGGCACATCCACCATTAGCCCCATTGCTACACCAGAAACTGGGCGTTTTAATGGCACACCTGCATCCATCAAAGCCATACAAGAAGAACAAGTTGCCGCCATAGAAGTAGAACCATTTTGAGACATAATCTCAGTCACGCTCCTAATTGCATAAGGAAAATCTTCTTCACTTGGCAAAACCGGAAGAAGCGCTCTTTCTGCCAAATAACCATGCCCAATCTCACGACGCCCAGGAGAACCAAGACGCCCTGGCTCACCCACCGTATAAGATGGAGCATTATAATGATGCATATAGCGACGCTTGCCATCCGTCACTTCCATCGTATCTACTTCTTGAGAATAAGATAGTGGCGCAAGAGTTACAATATTCATCGCCTGAGTTACCCCACGAGTAAACAAAGAAGAACCGTGAACACGTGGCAAAATCCCTACCTGGGAACTCAAAGGACGAACTTCAGTTAGTTTACGACCATCCGGACGGACGCCTTCTTCCAAAATCCCTCTACGTACTTCCTTATGTACCGCCAATTCAAACGCTTGATCATACACGTCACGCAAATTCTCATCATACCAACGCACTTTTTCGTTGTCAGTCTCACCTTCGCCTTTAGACAAAGCAAATTCATCATGCATCGCGTATTTCATATCGTCAAGAAGATGTGCTCTCTCCATCACGTTGCCACGAATCTTTGAACCAAACTTACCGTCAGTCCATTTTTCTACTTCAGAGATTACATCTTCAGATGGAAGCACTAATTCATATTCTTGCTCTGGCGCATTCACTTGCTTAGAGAGCTGCCTTTGCAAATCCAACACTGGTTGCACGTTTTCTACTGCCCAATGCATCGCTTCAATAATCGTATCTTCTGGTACTTCCTTAGCACCAGCTTCTACCATCACTACTTTACCATCTTTACAAGCCACCACCAAATCTAGTGGCGATTGATCTCTTTCTTCAGGAGTTAAGAATCCCTTAAACTCTCCACCAATTCTACCAATCCTAATCCCGGCTACCGGGCCATCAAATGGCACACCAGCGTTCATCAGAGCAGACGAAGCCGCAATCATCGCTACACAATCTGGTCTAAACGAAGGATCCATCGACAAAACAGTACAAACCACCTGAATTTCCTGGCGATAGCCCTTCGGGAACAAAGGTCTAATTGGTCGGTCAATCAAACGCCCAACCAGCACTGCTTCATCCGCTGGCTTGCCCTCTCTTTTAATAAATCTCGAAGCCGAAATCTTCCCCGCCGCATAAAACTTCTCTTCATAATCAATTGAAAGTGGGAAAAAATCTTGCACTACCGGTTTGGTTCCTACTACTACCGAACCCAAAACCACCGTATCACCGTAAGTCACGAGCACAGAAGAAGTAGTCCTAAACCCCACTCTATTCACCTCAATAGTCAACTTCCGTCCGAGCCAATCGCATGACACCGAAACGGTTTTCTTACCATTAGGGTTGATTATTTCCATAAAAAATCCTTTCTACGGAGAAAACCTCAGAGACAAACCACTATATATTATATAGTAAATTATCTCTGCCGTCTTCTCCACTTAATTTACTATA
>CAZHGO010000028.1:0-5804 GCA_964532185.1 uncultured Candidatus Saccharibacteria bacterium
TTGCGGTTGCACCCCCCCCCCATTAAGAGGGCAAAGGGTACACAAAAGAATAAGATTTTCACAAAGTTATTTGGCTCTGACCTTAACATAAGCCCATTGTAGCACAGATTTTGCTTTTGTCAAAATTATAATTGGTTCAAGGTAATTTCTGGGAAATTAGTGCGGATGTGCTCGGCGTAGCCGGCGTCGATATGTTGCCAGGCGGTTTTCATCCGACCAACTTCCGAAGTGTCTATAAATTGAGCGAGGAACTCTTTTTCAAATTCTGCTGGCACTGGGCGAGATATCATACGGGCGGTATCCATTTGCGGATTACCTGTGCCGGCAAAACAAAAGTCAATGACGCCGATGACTTTGTCGTTTTCGTCTAGCAAGATATTACCGAGATTTAAATCGCCATGAACTAGCTTATTTTTTTCGGTCTTTTTGATATAGTCGTGGTCTTTGTCGATGTGCTTTTCGTAGTGTTCATGGTCTAACTCGTATAGAAATTCCGATAGTGGCATCTTGACTTCTTTGGGTGCACCTCTTAAATCTATACCAGAAAGTTCTTTGATAAACTTAGCGGTGTCGTAAGCTACGCCGGTAAGTGCGGTGTGACTCAAATGGTAGATACGGTCGCCTAGAGTGTAGCCTTCAATTTTCTTATGTACAGAATACGGGCGTTTTTTGTCGTCGTAATATAATGTCATTTGCGGAGTATAGTAACTGGTCTTTCCTTCTACAAAATTACAGACTGCCGCGTCTTTTACTATCATCCTGGACCAAAATGGATTTCTAGGAAAACGGAAAAAATACGAACCTTTGTCGGTAGTTACTTCTATTACAATATTGGTCCAGCCCGTTAAAATATGCTCGGTTTTTAAGATTTTCTTTTCTGGCAAGGTTTTTGCAATAATCTTATCTAATGGATCATCAGTCGTAAAAAAATTACGCATAGATATATTATACCACAATATGCTATAATAGAGGACATGGACAATGTAAAAATCTTAGCAATTGTGGGGATGAGTGGGAGCGGAAAATCAGTAATTGTAGATTATTTGACTTCTAAGGGTTATCCCAAAGTGTATTTTGGCGGGATGATTTACAAAGAGATGGAAAAGCGTGGGATTGAGCGGACTGAAGATGGCGAAAGCGAGAAAAAATTCCGCGAGCGAATCCGCGAAGAAGAAGGTAAAGATTGGGTGGTGCGCCAAGTGATTGCCGAAACCAAAGACTTGATTGCTGCTGGGCAAAAACGGATTGTGCTTGATGGAGTCTATTCTTGGACGGAATATTGCACACTAAAACACGAATTTCCGCAGGCTTTGACATTTCTTGCGGTAGTAGTAGATAAACATCTTAGATATGAACGAGTGGCGGTGCGCCCGGGTCGTTCGTTTGATGCAAAGGCGATTCGCGAACGTGATAGATCGGAGATTGAAAACCTAGAGAAAGGCGGGCCGATTGCGGCAGCGGATTATTATGTCCTAAATAATGGTACAGTTGAAGAGCTTGAAAAAGCTACTTCTAAAGTGTTGAAAGAAATTGGATTTTAGCTTCCCTTCTCTCGTCATCATTCTGAGGTGGAAGCTCGGTTTTTGCTGAATATTCATTAAAAATATTTAGAGAATCCCTAATGGGGCCATTATAAATAGGATTTAGGTCATAGACACTCCATAAAATTGTGTGGAGATTTCCGGCATTCTCAGAATAAAATTCCATGGCTTTTTTGGTGGCGCGGATAAATTCTTCTTCAGTTTCTCTACTATGACGCCAACCACGGTCTTTTAGAAAATGTTCGGTAACACTTGGGCTAGTAGCAATCATGAGAAGAAGAGATTTATAGTTGTTGGTCTTTAGCATATTTAAAAGAATCTTCTCTACTTCTGGATCTAAAAGTGTAACATCCAAAATAATGTCGTACCCATATTTAGTAAGTTCATTAAGGGTAAGAAACATCATGATGGTAGAAAATTCATCGGTTTTTTTTCTGAGATTTTCTTCGCCATATTCTTCCCTAATTTCTTGGCAATGTGGATGATATTCTACAAAACGACGCGCAGCAACCAAAATTGGGTTGAGAGCATTGACCTCGCAATATTTTTCTACAGCAGGAAGAATCTGGGAAGTTTTGCCAGAGCCGGAAAGCCCGGCAATACGAATTAAATTCTTTTTCTTGGTTTTGTCTTTGGTGAAATTTCTGACGATTTCCTCTAAAATTTGGGGGTATTCTGCTAGACTAACTTTCCATTCTTCTTTAACTTCGCTGGGCCAGTGAGCCTGCATATACTCTATAACTTGTTTTAGCTCTTGGTGATGACTTTCAGGCATTTTTCTCCCTTCTTAACTTCTATTGTTTTGATATTTTTAAAAATTTGGTATTCGCCTTCGGCTTGGAGTTCTACGGTGGCTGGATTTTTAAACTCTAGAATGTCACCCTTGGTATCATTACCTGGAGTACGGAATAAAATGGACCTGGCCATCAGTATAAATAATCTTGGAAAACTAACAGTTTTTAAGGCTTTACTTCTAAAGATTTCCGGCTTCTTATAGTCTTCCCCGCCTTTCATGACGCGGCACATGGATTTGCCGCTAAGGGCAGCGTAATCGGAAGCTTTTTTGACGGTTTTTTTGCCGTTGATGGTAAATTCTGGTAAAAACACTTTCTTGTGCCGGTTTTTGAAATACCATTTGGCGAGAGCTACATAAGAACGCCAGGAACTTTTGTGCCCCTTCTTCATATATTTTCTAAATTTGGGCTCGTCAAAAAGCTCCACGGCTTCGGCAGTCATGCCGATCGTAACATAACAAGTGGCATAGCGCCAGAACTTGCCATCGACGTAAATCTCGAGTGGGTAAAGGCAAGTAGGGGCAGCAAGGTGCTTTTCGGACATGGAGTCGCGCCGGCCCATCGTTATGGGCGGCGCGTTCCTTCTGTCTCGGTTTGCCTTCGGCAATTCGCGTCCCAAGGGGCGAGCGTAACCTCCGACAGATTCCTCAAAACACCTTGCTGCTCCGAGACCTGTATCTTCTAGTCGCATGGTGCCGAGGGTTCTGGCGAGGTCGTTGAAGTTGCCGTAGGGTAAGACTGCTAGGGTAGCGTCTTTGTCGGACTCTAGGATTGCGTTGGCGGTGATGGCGGCGGTGGCATCGCCACCGAGAGCAAAACATAGATCGCCATCTTTTATTTCTTGTTTTAGGTTTTTGACATTGTTTTTAAAACCGATTTTTTTGATGGTGTATTCAGCTAATTCATAATCTGCAAAAATTTCTGCTTTTTTGTCTAATACGTCTTTTTTGACACGACGATAATTAGAAGAATTGGGATTGTAGATGAGAATTAAACGTGACATTTTACGACCCAGATAACCCAAATGTAGGCAAGAGCCATCTGAGAAATGCATAAGCCACGGCATAAGCAGCAACACCAATCACAATTTCAAAGAGGCGACGCTTGGCTTTTCTAGTTTTTTCTTCGTTGCCACCAGCAGTGAGATATTGAATACCCATGTAAACGATACCAATAACGCCAGCGATGCCGACAACGATGGAAAGGATATCGACAACAAGCATGATAACGCCTGGAATATCTAGACTAGTGCCATCTTCGTGATGTAGGATAGCAGTTTCGGCGGCGAATTTGGTTAAAACTTCTTTCATATTCCTCCTATCTTAAATATTCGTGTAGCTTCTTGGTGTCTTTGTTTTTGCGAAGCTTGGATAAAGCTTTGGCCTCAATCTGGCGGATACGTTCGCGAGTAACGTCAAATTCGGCACCAACTTCTTCTAGAGTGTGTGGACGGCCACCGCCAATGCCAAATCTGAGTCTAATGATTTTTTGTTCCCTGTCCGTTAAAGTAGAGATGATTTCTGATAATTGCTCCTTCAAAATTTGATTAGCAGCGGAATCTTCTGGTGAGATGCGCTCTTCGTCTTCGACAAAATCACCGAGCACGGAATCTTCATCGTCGCCATCGCGACCGACAGAAGCATCGAGTGAAGCGATATCTTGTTTGATGCGCATGACATAATCAACTTTTTCTGGGTCCATATGGAGTTCGTTGGCGATTTCTTCGGTGGTAGGTTCGCGATTGAGATCGGTGGTGAGTTTTCTAGTAGTTCTTAAAACCTTATTGATGGTTTCTACCATGTGTACCGGAATACGAATGGTGCGAGCTTGGTCGGCGATAGCACGAGTAATGGCCTGGCGCACCCACCAAGTGGCGTAGGTAGAAAACTTGAAACCTTTTTCAGGGTCGAATTTTTCTACAGCCCTTAAGAGCCCGGTGTTTCCTTCTTGGATTAAATCTAGAAAATCTAAACCACGTCCACCGTATCTTTTGGCGATAGAAACGACGAGACGCATATTGGATTCTACCATTTTGTCTTTAGCTTTTTTATCGCCTTTGACGATTTTTTGAGCTAAATCAGCTTCTTCTTCTGGGGTTAATAGTGGGATTTTACCGATTTCTCTAAGGTATAATCTAACCGAATCGTCCGCAAAGGCATCTACATTCTCTGCAGTAATGGCAAGATCTTCATCAGTAAGCTCTTCTTCGTTTTCGATGTCGCCTTCACCTGGCTCATCAAAATCTAGCATGACATCTTTTGCGTTCAAAATACCATCTTTTTTATCCATTGTTATATATTATACCACATTTTTTTTAATCTTCTAATAGTTTTCTAATAAGTGAGGTGATGAGTTCTTTTTCTTGAGGATTGGATTCAGCGATTAACAGGGCTAGGGCGGTAAGGGCACGGTCTGAAATTTTGGTTTCGCCATTTTTTGCGAGATTCTCGCCATTCATGGTGAGAAACATAATAAAAAGAAGTGAGCCAATGCGCTTGTTGCCATCATAAAATGGGTGGTCTTTGATAACAAAATACAAAAGATGCGCAGCTTTTTCGGCGACGGTAGGATAAAGATCTTCCCCATTGTAGCTCTGATAGATATTTTCAATAGAGCCTTTGAAGGCTTCATTCCTGGGTTTTCCAAATAAATCACCGCCTTTGATAGATTTTTTGAGACCTTCTATGACTTCTTCGCAAAACTCTGGGGTAAGTTTTTTCTCTTTTTTAGTGGATTTAACATTGATTGATGAGAGATCAATAAAACCGTCATCATATTCTTTGAGAGTTTTGAAACTGGTAGAATATCTGGAAATGACCTCGAGAACACCGTTAGCTTCGCCAGCATCGAGAGCTTGCCTGGTGATGAGCCTTCTGATAACGCCCATCATGCCTTCCACTTCTTTTAGTTTTTTGGAATCTAGAGCTTTTAACCTTCTTTCATTTACGGCGATACCTTTGGTAAGATAGTTGTGAAGTACAGAAGTGGCCCAGATACGGAAATCGGTGGCTTTTTTGGAATTGACACGATAGCCTACAGAGATGATGGCGTCGAGATTATACATTTTAACCTTGTAAGTTTTGCCATCATTGGCAGTATGTGCGGAAAACGCACATACTGAATTCTCATCGAGCTCACCATCCTTAAAAATATTCCGGAGATGATGAGTAATTCTAGAGCGATCAACATTAAAAACCTTTGCGAGTTGTTCCTGCGTAGCCCATATAGTATCTTTTTCTGAATCGACACGAAAAATTACTTCCCCCTCAGCTGCTTTATAAATCTCTATCTGGTTATTCTCTGGCATATCTTCATTATATCATGAACTTGAAAGATTTTTTCGCGGTTAAATTATAAAGAGAATTTATTGTTGAGCTAAATCGTCGACTTGCTTCGCAAATCGTCTAGCGTCGCGCATTCGGAATTAGAAATGCAAGCATTTCTAATTCGCTCATTGTGCTAGCTGGTC
>CAZHGO010000028.1:5904-11064 GCA_964532185.1 uncultured Candidatus Saccharibacteria bacterium
GTCAAATTCTTCCATCGAGGAAACTAGGATGTCGCGGGGTTTGGTGCCATTGACTGGGCCGATAGCGTTGATGCTTTCGAGCCAATAGCCGAGGCCAGCGACATAACCGTGGCCTTTACCGAGATGAGCTTGGAGTAACGAAGTGGAGAATTTGCCATTATTAATACAAATTTCGACAGCTTTTCTAACAAGTGGGTCGTTGGGGTCGTAGCGACGGCTGAACTCACCGCCTTCGCCGCCACCGCCGCCTTTGATATTAACGACTTGAGCAATAACTTCTTCGTTGTACTGGGGTGGGCGTTGCGCACGCAAGAAATCAGTGACTTTTTTGATATCTTTGTCTGGGGTCCATGCGCCCTGAATGCGCTCTGGACCATTAGGAGTTTGTTCTGAAGACAAAAGCATGTCGCCCTGACCGAGCAGCTTGTCGGCACCGGAAGCATCGAGAATAATACGAGAATCCATTGAACTTAAGACCCTAAAGGCAATTCGGGATGGGATATTGCCTTTGATGAGGCCGGTAATCACCTTAACGATTGGCTTCTGGGTAGCAAGTACCAAATGCATACCAGCGGCACGACCAAGCTGAGCGATGCGGACAATAAGAGGTTCAAGTTCTTTTGAGGCCTGCATCATAAGATCGGACATTTCATCAATCACGATCACAATATATGGCATTTTGGCATTTTCGTTTTCTTCGCCTTCTGCAGGAGATTTCTTGGATTCTTTGGATTTTTCCTTCATTAAATTATTGTAGTCATAAATGGTTTTGACTCCCTGCTCTTCCATAATGGTGTAACGACGGTCCATTTCACCGGCAGCCCATTTCATAGCGGAAAGAGCCTTGGTGGTGTCGTTAATAATTGGAGTTAAAAGGTGCGGGATGTCTTTATATACGGCCATTTCTACCCGCTTAGGGTCTACAATGATGAGGCGCATATCGGAAGGAGAATTGCGATATAAGAGTGACAGAATAAGGGTGTTGGTCATGACGGATTTACCAGAACCAGTAGTGCCGGCAATTAAGAGGTGGCGCATGTCAGCGAGGTCAGCGATCACTGGTTGACCAGAAATATCTTTGCCCACCGCAAAAGTAAGTGGGGCTTTGGCTTCGCGCCAATCTTTGGACTCAATTAAGCCACGTAGTGACACGCCTTCGGCCCGGAGATTAGGAACTTCCACACCGATTAACTGAGTGCCTGGGATAGGGGCCTCAATCCGAACGGTCTTAGCAGAGAGCTTATAGGCGAGCTCTTTGTCACGCGCAGCGATTTTGGATAAATTGACGCCACCAGGAGCTTTTAGAGTGTACTGAGTAACTCGTGGGCCAACATTGGCGCCTTTCATTTCTACGTCAATTCCGAATTCCGAGAAAGTATCTTTGATGATCATGGCATTTTGTTGAACATTGCCAGCATCAGCTGGAGCCTGTTGTTTGGTGAGGAGGTCTGGGTTAGGCATTTTCCAATCCGGATCGTTGGCGGCAATAAGTGCAGTGGGCTCTTTGGCCTCGGGTTTTTTATCTTCTTTTTCTGGTGTCTCTTCTCTAATTCGACGTTTTAAGAAACCACTCTTTTTAACTTTGAGTGCTGGAGCTTTGGTTTCTGGGACGCCGGAGTTAACTTTAATTTCTAGATGGCCTTTTTCGTTTTCGTCTTCTGTGTCATCTTTTTGGGATTTTTTCTCTCTCTTGGCGATGTTTTTGGTATTCCTAAAGAGTGCTAGAGGTGAAAGTTGGAAAATAAAAGCTAACGTGATAAAAATTAGAATAATATAAATAACAATCACAAAACCCTGATCTAAAACTTTTAGCATCAGATTGTTTAACCAATTCCCTACGATGCCACCGTTTCCCCAAATGGCGCCGATGCCCGAAATCCAAAATAGCATAAGCAAGCTAAAAATATAAACTGGAATAGGAATTCGGTTGTTGTCTGAACGAAAAATTTTGACCGCAAGATAAACTAAAATCATGGGGATAGCATAAGTAGCAATCCCAATCCCTTCTAAAATGATTTTGTGGGTACTATTCAAGAATGAGCCACCGTGGTCAAACCAAGTAATTACAAAGAATAGCGAAAGAGCAATCATTAAAACTGCAAAAATTTGATGCCAAAAACCACCAGGAAGCTCGTATTCGGCCTGGACTTCTTTTTTGGCAGATTTGGAGCTACGAGCGCTACGATTTTTAGCGCCCCTCGTCGATTTTTTTGTGTTTTTGCGTCTTGATGCTGGCATATATATATTATAGCACAAAGCATTTAAAAAGGCTGCCCTCTGGCAGCCTTTGGGGACGATCCCCTAAATTTGGATGAAAATATTATTGATCTCTGGATGCAAATGCGCCAATTGCGATGCCACGATTGGTGTCGGCCTCAGGGTCCTTGCCATATTCGTAATCTTTGCCGGGCAAGATGGCGTTTAGAATAATACCGACGATAGCAGCGATAGCCATACCAGTAAGCGTGATGTCTGTGCCACCAACTGTAAAAGTAATACCATCAGAAATGCCAAGACCACAAACCATGACTACGCTCACAATAATGAGGTTGCGTGATTTAGCCAGACTAACGTGGTTTTCATACATATTACGTACGCCAATGGCAGAAATCATACCATAAAGCATGAAAGAAATTCCACCAATGATGGCGGTAGGCATCGTGTTAATAACTGCAGCAATCTTGGGCATAAAGCCAAAAACCACAGCATAAGCTGCGCCAATTCTGACTACTCTTGGATCAAACACTTTTGACAATGCCAAAACGCCGGTGTTCTCTCCGTAGGTAGTATTGGGCGGGCCGCCTACTGCCAATGAAAGTGCCGACATCCAACCGTCGCCAAGCAATGTCCGCCAGAGGCCTGGCTCTTCTACGAAGTTCTTTTTGGTAGTAGCGCTAATAGCACTAATATCACCAATGTGTTCCATCATGGTAGCCAAACAAATGGGCGCCATGATTACAATAGCGGTGAAATCAAACTTGGGCATGGTAATGGGTGGAAGCCCGACCCAACTAGCATTAGCTACAGTACTAAAGTCAATTTGATTGGCCCAAGCGCCTCCAATACCAATAAGCTGAGCAATAACTGCTATTACATACGATATAATAACACCCATCAAAATTGGCACGATGTTCCAGATGCCTTTACCCCAAACGTTAAAGATAATTACTATTGCTATGGCCATAATAGCTAAGAGCCAATTCTGGCTAGCATTGCCGATTGCTGAGGGTGCTAGGCTTAAGCCAATACAGATAATCATTGGACTAGTAACTACTGGCGGTAGATACTTGAGCGTGCGTTTAACACCGATGGCCTTGATAATAAGCGCTAGGGTTGTATAGCAAACGATTGCGCCAACTATAGCGCCGCCATTAGCATAGGCTAACTGCTCTTCTAAAGGCATCTCTGCATAAGCTGAGCTAGCCTTAATCATGGCATAGCCGCCAAGAAAGGCGAATGAAGAGCCTAGAAACGCTGGCACCATCCGTTTAGTGAACAGAAAGTGAAAGATTAGCGTGCAAGCGCCTGCCATAAGCAAGGTAATCTGAACTGATAAGCCAGTGAGGAGCGGGACCAAAACGGTTGCGCCAAAAAATGCAAACATATGCTGTAAACCTAAAAACAACATGGTAGGTAAGCCAAGTTCACGAGCATCACAAATGCCCTCTTCAGGAATTTCCCTTTTCATATTTCATCCTCCTTGTAAATGTACTATTTGAAATAACAGGTGACAGAATTTTTCATCCAAATTGTTGGTATTATAGCACAATAGAGGTAGGATTAAAAGCATAATGAGTTTTAAAAAGTAAAATTTTATGATAAAATGGAGAAAATTGGACCGTCGCCAAGCGGTAAGGCACTGGGTTTTGGTCCCAGCATTCGCAGGTTCGAATCCTGCCGGTCCAGCCATTTTTTGTTTCACAAAAGTCACCTCCAGTAGGTGTTTTTTATGCTTCTATGGAGACGCGAGGATAGATATTTAATTTATAGGGGTCGGTGGGTAAAACACCAGATTTGATTTCATAATAAGCGGCGGCGGCGACCATAGCACCGTTGTCGCCTGATAAGCTTTTTTGTGGAAAATAACCTTCGGCTTTTTCTCGCAAGGCTTCATTAGCAGAGACGCCGCCGGCAAAGACGATGGATTTAGCATCGGGATATTGCTGCTTTGCCTCTGATAGTTTTTCTAATAAAATATCGACGGCAGTTTTTTGGAAAGAGGCAGCAAAGTCATTGACTTGCTTCTCTGTGAGATAATTTTTAAGGTCGTGGCTGGGATGAGAAATTGGTAGTCCTAGCTCTTTTTGGACCGCTCTTAAAACGGCGGTTTTGAGACCGGAAAATGAAAAATCCAAACCGTCTATCTTGGGGTGCGGGAATTTATATTTGCCTGGGTCGCCGTTTTTAGCGGCATTAGCAATAGATGGGCCACCGGGGTATGGAAGGCCTAAAATTTTAGCAACTTTGTCGAAACATTCGCCGATGGCGTCATCTCTGGTGGTGCCGATAATCTTGAATTCATTATGCGCGGGCATGTACATAATCTGAGTGTGGCCACCGGAAATCACCAAAGCTAGCAAAGGAAAAGTAGGGGCCGACAAAAATGGTTTATCCTCGACGCGCTCGCGCGCGCCCATCGTTATGGGGCGCGCTTCGCTCTTCTTGCTCGCGTCTTCGCAAGACGGTCTCGGATAAACATTTTCTGCCGGCCCTTCCTTTAGCCAATTTGCGTAGATGTGGGATTTGAGGTGATGGACGGCGTATAAAGGTTTATCGTGCAAAATTGCGAGGGTGCGAGCAGTTAAGGTGCCAATCAAAAGAGAGCCGAGAAGTCCAGGGGCGTGGGTGACGGCGATGGCGTCGATGTCGTCCCATGTGCAATTTGCATCCTTCATAGCTTTTTCTATTACCGGCATCATCACCTCTAGATGTGAACGAGCCGCGACTTCTGGAATTACCCCACCATACTCAGCAAAAATATCAATTTGGGATATTACTACATTGGACAAAATCTTTACACCATCTTCTACAACAGCGGCGGCGGTTTCGTCGCAACTGGTCTCTATCCCGAGAATTTTCATCTTATGCTAGGCCTTTTTTGGCGACAAAGGCAACCAAGCCCCAGAGTGCAAGCGTACCAAGTATTTGAATGGTAATATC